>CAMDHL010000112.1 GCA_945898105.1 Comamonas sp. lk
GCGTCCACCAGCACCTGGTACTTCTCTGCGATATAGCCTCGGCGTACTTTATTTGTGCGCGTCAGTTCGCCGTCATCGGCGTCCAATTCCTTGTGCAACACCAGAAAGCGGCTGACCTGGCTACCTGCCAGCAATGCGTCGCGGCTAAGGTCCGCATTGACCTGTTCCACGCACTCCTTGATTAGCTGATAGACCTGCGGTTTTTGCGCCAAATCGGTATAGCCGGCATAAGGCAAATTGCGGCGTTCGGCCCAGTTGCCCACCGCGTCAAAATCGATGTTAATCAGCACACAGACTTTTTCGCGACCGTCGCCATAGGCCACCACCTCTTTGATGTGCTGAAAGAATTTGAGCTTGTTCTCCACGTACTTGGGCGCGAACATGGCCCCATCAAAAGCGCCTCCGCGCACCCGTCCCACGTCTTTCACTCGGTCGATAATTTTCAGATGGCCTTGGGCGTCGATAAAGCCAGCGTCGTTGGTGTGGTACCAGCCGTCTGCGCTTAAAACCTCTGCGGTAGCCTCTGGATTTTTGTAATAGCCACGCAACAAACCGGGTGACTTCACCAAGATTTCACCGTTGTCATCGACCTTGATTTCCACGCCTTCACAGGGCACGCCCACAGTATCGGCATGCGCCTCGTTATCGGGCTGCAGACAGACGAATACGGCGGTTTCGGTGGAGCCGTATAGTTGCTTAAGATTGACGCCAATCGAGCGATAAAAGCTGAACAAATCAGGTCCGATGGCCTCACCGGCGGTATAGGCCACGCGCACGCGGCTAAAGCCAAGGTTATTGCGCAAGGGGCCGTACACCAGCAGATCGCCCAAGGCGTACAAAGCCCGGTCCACCATAGATACGTGACCTCCACTGCTCAGCACCGGCCCCACGCGCTTGGCTAAGCGCATGCACGCGTGGAACAAGCTGCGCTTGATTGCCGATGCGTCTTCCATGCGGATCATGACGCTGGTGAGCAAGCCTTCGAACACGCGCGGTGGCGCAAAGTAATAGGTCGGCCCGATTTCCTTAAGATCAATGGTTGAGGTGGCCGCCGACTCCGGGCAGTTCACCACATAGCCGCAAGACAGCCACTGCGCATAGCTAAAGATGTTTTGGCCAATCCAGGCCACCGGCATGTAGGCCAGGACCTCCTCGTTCTGCGTCAAGCGGTCGAAGGTGGCGCCAGCGCGGGCGCGGTTGAGCAGCGTGTCGTGGCTATGCACTACGCCTTTGGGGTTGCCGGTGGTACCCGAGGTGAAGAACATGGCTGCCGTATCGTCGGGCAACACGCGCGCCACTGCATCGGCAAAAAATGCCGGATGCGCCGCCGCATAGGCTTTGCCCGCTGCCTGCAAAGCGTCCATGGACTGCAAGCCAGGCTGATCGTACTTGCGCAGACCACGCGCTTCGTCGAAGTAAATATGCGTCAGTTGCGGCGCAATTTCGCGCACCTCCAAGAGCTTGTCGACCTGCTCCTGGTCTTCGGCAAAGGCAAAACGCACTTCTGCGTTGTTGATAGGGAATACGCATTCGGCGGCCACTGCATCCTGGTACAGCGCCACCGGGATCGCGCCCAGGGATTGCACCGCCAGCATGGTCGCGTACAAACGCGGGCGGTTGGCGCCCACCACCACCATGTGTTCTCCCCGGCGCAAACCGGCCTGGTGCAGGCCTGCCGCGAGCTGTTCAACCATGGTCGCCAGTTGCGACCAGGTAAGGGTTTGCCAGATTCCGTATTCCTTCTCACGCATGGCCGGCGCATCCGGGCGCGCCTTGGCATGCTGCATGAGCAATTGGACAAACGTTGTTTGCATCGAAAAAGTCCTTCTGGTATGCGCCGGCGCCTCTGTCAGAGGGCAGGGCGTCATTCAGAACGAATACTAAAAGCGCATTTGACGTTATGTTGTCGTTTGAACGACAATTGCGCAAAATCCGACTAGGTGTTTTCCCTTCTCTTGCAGATAGCTGACGAAAACCACCGCACCAAGCGCCCGGCCGGGCGACGTGGTGACCCGAAAAGGAGACCGAACATGGCCATTGAATCTGCCCTGCACGAACGCCGCAGGCCACTAACCGACGGCGAATTACTGGCCATCCCATGGATGCGCCTACTCACCGAAGACGAACGCGAGCGTGCCGCCACCGACCTCAAGGTAGCCGATGCAAGCCCCGGCGAGACACTCTGTCGAACCGGCAAACCTGTCACCTACTGGTTTGGCGTGATCGACGGCCTGCTCAAAATGAGTACCGACAACGCCCAGGGCCAGACCATCACCTATACCGGAATACCGCCAGGCGGCTGGTTTGGCGAAGGCACCGCCCTGAAACGCGAAGCCTACCGCTACAACATCCAGACGCTGCGTAAAAGCCGCGTAGCGGGCTTGCATGTGGACACTTTTCATTGGCTACTGGACCATTCCATCGCTTTCAACCGCTTTGTAATGAACCAGCTCAATGAGCGTCTGGCCCAATTCATTGCAGCACGCGAGATTGATCGCATGAACAACCCGGATGTGCGCGTGGCACGCAGCCTGGCTGCGCTCTTTAACCCGGTGCTCTACCCGGGTGTCGGACAGGTTTTGCGCATTACCCAGCAGGAGTTGGCTTACCTGGTAGGGCTTTCGCGACAACGCGTGAACGAAGCATTGACCACGCTGCAGGCGCAGGGCTCCATTGTTGTGGAATATGGTGGGCTGCGTGTGCTGGATCTGAACGCCTTACGCACTCCGCCGCCATTACGCTAAACGGTAATTGGCGCAGGTAGCGCCCCTTTTGCTGATTCGTCCAGGCCCTACACTGCCAGCCTAAATTTCAACTCTACGCCAAGGAGCTATGCATGCTACGTTTCGGAATCCTATCGACTGCAAAAATCGGCTACGAATTGGTCGTTCCGGCCTTGCTGGATGCCGAAAACTGCGTGGTCACTGCAATAGCAAGCCGCGACCGGGCGCGTGCCCAAACTTTTGCAGACCGCTTTGCGATACCGCATGTCTTTGGGTCCTACCAAGAAATGCTCGATTCGGATGAAATTGATGCGGTGTACATCCCTCTGCCTACATCGCAGCATGTGGAGTGGAGCATCAAAGCCGCGGACGCCGGCAAACATGTCTTGTGCGAAAAACCTATTGCTCTGCACGCCGGAGCGATTGCTGAATTGATCGAGGCGCGCGAGCGCAACGGAGTCTTAATCTCAGAAGCTTTTATGGTTACCTACGCGCCGGTCTGGCGCAAAGTACGCGAGCTGCTCAACAGTGGTGCCATCGGCACACTCAAGCATGTGCAAGGTTGCTTTAGTTACTTCAACCGCGACCCGGACAATATGCGCAACAAGCCCGAACTCGGCGGCGGCGGCCTGCCCGACATTGGCGTCTATCCCACCATTACCACCCGCTTTGTGACCAGCAAAGAAGCGCTGCGTGTGCAAGCCACCACCGAGCGCGATCCACAATTTGGCACCGATATTTATTCCTCGGTAAGAGCCGATTTCGGCAGCTTTGAGCTGAGTTTTTATATTGCCACCCAGCTGGCTGCGCGCCAGTTGATGGTGTTTCATGGCACCGAGGGCTTTATCGAAGTGAAGTCCCCCTTTAATGCCGACCGCTGGGGTCCGGAAGAAGTCGAACTGACCAACCAGAACCACGGCCACAGCCAGATCTTTCGCTTCCCAGACAGCCGCCAATACAAGTGCCAGGTCGAAGCCTTTGCCCGCGCGGCTGGCGGAGCGATGGAAGAACACGTTACGCTGGAAAGTTCGCTGCACAACCAGCAAGTTATTGACGCCATTTACCGCGCCAGCGAACACGGCGGCTGGGAAACGGTATAGGCCAAAGGCCGGTAACCCTCCAGCAAAGTTACCTGCGGCAATCGGCGCATGGATCGCCAAGAACTGCGGCCCATCCATGGCACGCCACTTTTCGGCGCGAAGGTCGGCCTCAAAGGTCGACAGCGAACGACTTTCGGGGCAGCTTCATAGAATGCCCTTTTAGTCCTCCTTTTGGAAAGCGTGCATGTCCCTCCCCCCGAAAACCCCACCAACAGCGGGCGGCATGCGCCGGGCTGCGCCGCCGCCAAAGCGCGCTCCTATACCGGCAGGGCAGAGCAATACCGCCGCCATAGGTCCCAATGGGAGCATGCGACTGAACAAACGCATGGCCGAGTTAGGCATGGCGTCGCGCCGTGAGGCGGATGCCTGGATTGAAAAGGGCTGGGTGAAGGTCAACGGCCAAATCGCCGAAATGGGCATGCAGGTGGCAGCGGATGTGCGTATCGAAATTGACAAAGAAGCGAAAGGGCAGCAGGCCAAACAAGTCACCGTCTTGATTAACAAACCGCTGGGCATTGTGAGCGGTCAGGCCGAGGATGGGCACAGCCCAGCCATCACTCGGGTGGCACCGCAAAACCGCTGGGCAGAGGACAACGCCCGCTTTTTCTTTCACCCCAGCCAATTGCGCAGCCTGGTGCCCGCCGGGCGCTTGGACATTGATTCCACCGGGCTATTGGTGTTGACGCAGGACGGCCGCGTCGCCCGCCAATTGATTGGCGAGGACCATGTGGTCGAGAAAGAATACCTGGTGCGCGTGGTCTACACCGGCGTGGAAAACCCGGCTGCGGCTACCGCAGCCTCAGCCACCTATGCCCCACTGCCCAAGCCCACCCAGCTGAGCCGCATCGATGACGACGACCCGGTCAGCAACGATGTGCAATCGGTCTTCCCCGAGGCCAAGTTGCAATTGCTGCGCCACGGGCTGCAGTTGGACGGACAGGCGCTCAAACACGCCAAAGTGGAGTGGCAAAACCCCGAGCAACTGCGCTTTGTGCTGCACGAAGGCAAAAAACGTCAGATCCGGCGCATGTGCGAGCAAGTGGGGCTGAAGGTGGTGGGCCTGAAACGGGTGCGCATTGGCAAAGTCATGCTGGGCAATTTGCCGGTTGGTCAATGGCGCTACCTGGCGCCGCATGAGCGTTTTTGAAGCAAGCCGGTGTCGGCTATGGGGCCTTGGCTGGCAACCGCAAAACAGGCCCACCACTTTTTCAGCATCGTCGGCCCGATCTCGCCCCGACGCTAGGGGATGCATGCTCCCGGACCAGCGCAACTTTCAGGCGGAAATATGGCCCAAAACCCCTGTTGACGCAATGATTTTTCGTTTTCGCTTACAACGCGATGCCAGCATTTTCTGGCATCTGCTATTTGGAACTCAGCATGAAAAAACTACTTATCGCCGCTTTGGCACTGACGAGCGCAGCCGCTTTTGCCCACAACTGCCCCAATGAAATGAAGGCTATCGATGCCAAGATGTCCACCGCAAAATTGGCCGATGCCGACATGGCTAAGGTCAAAGCCTTGCGTGCCGACGGTGAAACCATGCACAAAGCGGGTAAGCATGACGACTCGATGAAGGCTTTGGGCGAAGCCAAAAAGATGCTGGGTATTTAAGCCATAGCCGGTGTGCAGGGCCGGCTCTAGTCTTGAAATTGACCCCCTCGACCATAATTGCGGGTTGCCCGGTATTCGGGCATGGGCGCATCGCGCGCGCAACCCGCAATTTTTGAGGCAATTTCACCCTATGAGCAAGCAAACCCTGTCTTTCCAGGCCGAAGTGGCGCAACTTCTGCACCTGGTCACCCATTCCCTGTATTCGAATAAAGAAATTTTTCTGCGCGAGCTGATCTCTAATGCGTCAGACGCCTGCGACAAGCTGCGCTTTGAGGCGATTAACAACAGCAGCCTCATGGCCGGCGACACCGAGCTGCAAGTCAAGGTCACGCTGGACAAAGACGCCAAGACGCTGACCATCACCGACAACGGTATCGGCATGTCGCAGCAAGAAGCCATCGACAACCTGGGCACGATTGCCAAGAGCGGCACCAAAGACTTTGTGAGCAAGCTCAGCGGCGACCAAAAGGTCGACTCGCAACTGATAGGCCAGTTCGGCGTGGGCTTTTATTCCGGCTTTATCGTGGCCGACAAAATTACCGTTGAAACACGCCGTGCCGGGGCCTCCGAGTCCGAGGGCGTGCGCTGGATCAGCGACGGCGGCGCCAGCGGTGGCGCGTTTGAAGTGGAAAGCATGAGCCGCGCTGCACGCGGCACCAGCGTCATCCTGCACCTGCGCGACGACGCCCTGGACTATGTGCAGACCTGGAAGGTCAAGGGCATCATCAACAAGTATTCGGACCATATCAGCCTACCGATCCTCATGGAAAAAGAGGAATGGAAAGATGGCGATCTGATCGACCCCAACGATGAAAAAGCCGGACGCCAGCCTGGCGCAATGGCAAAGACTGGCGAATGGGAAACCGTCAATAAAGCCAATGCCATCTGGGCGCGTGCCAAAAAAGACATCAGCCAAGAACAGTACGACGATTTTTATAAGCAAATCAGCCACGACTTTGAAGCGCCGCTAGCCCACACCCACAACCGCGTGGAAGGTAGCACCGAATACACCCAGCTGCTTTACATCCCAGGCAAAGCGCCCATGGATTTGTACAACCGCGAAAAAACCGCTGGTATCAAGCTCTACGTCAAGCGCGTGTTTATCATGGACGAGGCCGAAGCGCTGATGCCGACCTACCTGCGCTTTGTCAAAGGCGTGGTGGACTCGGCGGACCTGCCGCTCAACGTCAGCCGCGAGCTTTTGCAGGAAAGCCGGGACGTGAAAGCGATCCGCGAAGGCTGCACCAAACGCGTGCTGGGGATGTTAGAAGACCTAGCGAAAAACGACAAGCTGCCCGAGGCCAGCGCCGAAGGTGTCACCGATGTGGTGAGTGAAGAAGACAAAGCCCTGGCTGGCAAATACACCCGCTTTTATAACGAGTTCGGCGCTGTGCTCAAAGAAGGCCTAGGCGAAGACTTTTCGAATAAAGACCGTATCGCCAAATTGCTGCGCTTTGCCTCCACGCAAAGCGATGCGATTAGCGTGTCCTTTGCCGATTACAAAGCGCGCATGAAGGAAGGCCAAGATGCGATGTACTACATCACCGCCGACACCTTGGCCGCTGCGAAAAACAGCCCGCA
>CAMDHL010000113.1 GCA_945898105.1 Comamonas sp. lk
CCAAGCGGTAATCGAGCTGAATCGGGTCACCGCCGCCGCGCACCTCGCTGCGCACCACTAACTCCTTGTCATCGGGAGACGCGCGCAAGGGCTTCATGACAATCGTCTGATCACTGATTTGCGCCAAGGCCCCGGAATAGGTTCGTACCAGCAGAATCTTAAATTCTTCCTGCAAGCGCTTTTGTTGCTCCGGCGTGGCCTGCCGCCAGCCCGGGCCGACCGCCGAGGCCGTCATACGTTGAAAGTCCATGTGGGGCATGATGCGAGTGTCGACCAAGGCGACTACCTTGCCAATATCGCCTCCTCGCATTGTCTTATCCGCTTTAATCAGGTCCAGCACTTCGGTCGAGATGCGTTTGACAAAGACATCGGCGGGCTCGTCCATCGCCTGCACTGGCCCAGCCATCAGTTGCCCGAGAACCAACAGCAGCACCGCGCCTATACGTTTTAAAAATCGAAAGTACACCAAAAAATCCCTCAGCGCATAACTTAGATTGGGTAGCGCCACGCCAGCGCAGACACTCCAACTGGCTTGTCCACTGCGCAGAAACAGACATAGAGCAGACTTAATTCTACGGCTGAACGCCTGGGTCTTCCTGATTTTCCCCGTCGTTCTGCAGGTATAGCCTGCGCTGCAGGTAGGAATCCCGGGTGAAGGAATAGGGGTCCAAGGCCCCCGCTTTGACAACATCATCGGCCTGCAGATAGCTGGCCCGCAGGTCGGTAAAACTTAAAACCGTCAAAAAGTCGCGTATTTCCACACTTTCCAAATGGTTGGCCAGGTTACCCTTCCAGTCGATGGGGTAGACGACAACCTCGACCATGGTGCGGGGCCCAAGCAGGGGCAGGACCACATACGGGCCCGCGGGTAGACCCCAGCGCGAAAGCATGAGGCCAAAGTCAGCAGGATGCCTGTCAATATCCATCTCGGTGGCAACATCCATCAGGCCCAGAACACCCAGGGTGCTGTTGATTGCAACCCGTTTGAAGCTGTCGGATGTTGCCTTGCTCCGCAGAGAAAGTGCATTATTCGGAATCGCCCATGCATCGGCCAAATTACCAAAAAAATGATTCACACTATTGCGTGCCCAGCGTGGCAGGACCTTGGTGTAAACCAGCGCAACGGGCCTGAGTACGGCGTGGTCCACGATTTCGTTGAAGGCGAAAACTCCGCGGTTGAAAACCTCAAAAGGGTCCTGCGCATTGATCAGTGGTTCCGCCTGGGCGGTTTGTGAAAAGCCTGCACAAAAAATCCCCACCAAACAGGCAAAAACCCGCAGGTGGCGACCGAGCAGGGTTAGGCGCATGCTTATTCCGCCGCTTTCGTGCCAGCGGAGCCCGCCGCTTTGCTGTATAGAAACTGGCTAATCAGGCTCTCAAGCACGACCGCCGACTGTGTGGTGGTGATCATGTCGCCCGCGGCTAGTTCGGCCACATCCGCGCCAGCCTCGATCCCCAGGTATTGCTCGCCGAGCAAGCCACTCGTCAGAATTTTGAGGGAGCTGTCCTTGGGGAAATGGTATCGGCTTTCCATGGAAATATGCACCTGGGCTTGAAAGCTTTTATCGTCAAAAACAATTTTTTCCACCCGGCCAACCACGACGCCGGCGCTGCGCACTGCCGCCTTGGCTTTGAGGCCACCCACGTTATCGAACTTGGCCGTCACTTTGTAAGTGGACTGAAAATTGAGACTAAGCAAATTTGCCGACTGCAAGGCCAGAAACAGGATCGCCACGGCACCAATCAACACAAACAGGCCTACCCACAGATCATTTTTGGAGCGTTGCATACGAATTCTTTCTGGTTAAGCGATCGCTAAATCGTGAACATCATGGCGGTCAGAACAAAGTCCATAACCAGCACTGACAAAGAGGCCATCACCACAGTGCGGGTGGTGGCGCTGGCAACACCTTCTGGTGTGGCCTGCGCAACATAGCCCTGTAACAGTGCGATAAAGGTGACGGTGAAGCCAAAAATAATGCTCTTGACGATGCCATTGCCCACATCACGCCAGACGTCCACGCCGCCCTGAATTTGGCTCCAAAAGGACCCGGAATCTACACCAATCATTACCACCCCGACCACCCAGCCGCCCACAATACCCATGGCGCTAAACACCGCCGCCAGCAAGGGCATAGCGATCACGCCGCCCCAAAACCGTGGGGCCAGCACACGCAGGACCGGATCCACCGCCATCATTTCCATCACGCTTATCTGCTCGCCCGCTTTCATCAAACCAATTTCTGCCGTCAGCGAGGTACCCGCACGTCCGGCAAAGAGTAAAGCCGTAACCACTGGCCCTAACTCTCGCACCAGACTGAGCGCAACCAGCAGGCCCAGGGCCTCGGAAGATCCATAGCGCTGCAAGGTGTAGTAGCCCTGGAGGCCAAACACAAAACCGACAAACAAACCCGAAAACGCAATGATGACCAGCGAGTAATTACCCAAAAAATGAATCTGATCGCGGATCAGTCCGAAGCGCTGCAAACTGGTTTTGAGGGTAAACAGCAATCGCACAAACAAGCGCGCGCCGTAGCCGATGTGCGCCAACTTCTCTCGCACCGCAAAACCCAAATTGCGTAGGGATTGAGCCATCATGGGGCAGCCTCCGCGCCGAAGTCTTGCGCCATATCGGGAGCAGGGTAATGAAAACGCACTGGACCGTCGGTTTGGGCATGCACATACTGATAGACCAGCGGGTCAGTGCTTTCGCGCACATGCTGCGGAGTGCCTTCGGTGGCGACACGACCATTGGCCAAAATCACCACGTGATCGGCGATGCCGAAGGTTTGCTCCAATTCGTGAGACACAAAAATACTGGTCAGACCCATGGTGTCATTGAGCTGACGTATCAAGTGGGCTGAGGTGCCCAGAGAAATCGGATCCAGGCCGGAAAAGGGTTCGTCATACATGACAAGTTCCGGATCTAGCGCGATGGCGCGCGCCAAGGCAATACGCCGTGCCATGCCGCCGGAGACTTCGCTTGGCATCAGGTCACGCGCGCCGCGCAGGCCCACGGCTTGAAGCTTCATCAACACAATGTCGCGAATAAGCACTTCTGGGAGGGACGTGTGTTCACGCAAGGGAAAGGCCACGTTGTCGAAAACGGATAAGTCTGCAAATAAGGCGCCAAACTGGAACAACATGCCCATACGCCGACGCGCAGCGTACAGGGCACTCTGGTCCATGGCGCCTATGTCCTGCCCGTCAAACAGCACTTGGCCACTTTGGGCGCGGATCTGACCACCGATTAAACGTAGCAAAGTGGTTTTGCCGCCACCACTGGCACCCATCAGCGCCGTCACTTTGCCGCGCGGCACACTAAAGCTGGTGCCGTCCAAAATGATGCGTTCGTGGTAAGCGAAGCTCAGATTTTCAATGCGTACAAGGGGATCGGATGAGGCAGGCATGGTGCTTAGAAGTAGCCTCGTATCATAAGGGCTAGCCCCGCAAAACCCCGCCCAAAGCAGGCACTTACAGGGGCTTAGGCCGGACTTTTCCTAACATTTACCTGGGCGAGCCCGCGTCTATCGCGGCAACTCGCTCGCACCCATCAAAAACTCGTCGACTGCGCGCGCCGCTTGGCGACCCTCGCGGATCGCCCAGACCACCAGGGACTGGCCTCGGCGCATATCGCCAGCGGCAAAAACCTTGGGCACATTGGTGACATAGGCGCCGACGCCCTCGGTGCCGGCTTTGGCGTTGGCACGCGCGTCTTTGGTCACCCCGAAGGCGTCCAACACGCTAGCGACGGGATGTACAAAGCCCATGGCTAGCAGCACGAGATCGGCTTGGTAGGTTTTTTCCGTACCCGCCACTTCCACCAATTTGCCGCCCTTCATTTCCACGTGCACCGTGGTCAGGCTTTTGACTTTACCTTTTTCACCGGCAAAGGATTTGGTGGACACCGCGAACTCGCGCACGCAGCCTTCTTCGTGGCTAGAACTAGTGCGCAGTTTCAAAGGCCAATAGGGCCAGGTGAGTGGACGGTCTTCTACTTCGGGGGGCTGCGGCATGACTTCAAACTGGGTCACGCTGGCCGCGCCGTGGCGATTGCTGGTGCCCACACAGTCCGAGCCAGTGTCTCCCCCGCCGATGACGATAACGTGTTTGCCATCGGCACGCAATTGGCCCGGAAACTTGTCACCGGCATTGACTTTGTTTTGCTGGGGCAAAAACTCCATAGCGAAATGGATGCCTTCGAGCTCGCGGCCGGGCACCGGCAGATCGCGCGACTGCTCTGAACCACCTGCGAGCAATACCGCGTCAAAGTCTTTTTGCAATTGAGTGGCTGATATGGTTTCCTTGGCCCAGTTGGTGACTTTGGAATCCTTGGGCCACTCGCCCACCAGCACGCCGGTGCGTACCGTCACACCTTCAGCCTGTAACTGTTCCATGCGCCGGTCGATATGGCCCTTGTCCATTTTGAAATCCGGAATGCCATAGCGCAGCAAGCCGCCAACGCGGTCATTTTTCTCAAACACCGTTACCGCATGGCCTGCCCGCGCCAATTGCTGGGCCGCGGCCAGCCCGGCAGGTCCGGAGCCTATGACGGCCACTTTTTTTCCGGTCTGTTGCGCCGGCGGCTGAGCCTGTACCCAACCTTCGGCCCAGGCACGGTCGATGATGGCGTGCTCAATGGACTTGATACCCACCGCATCGTCATTCACATTCAAGGTACACGCCGCTTCGCAAGGCGCGGGACAAATACGACCGGTGAACTCGGGGAAATTATTGGTGCTGTGCAAGACATCGATAGCGGCTTTCCAGTCCTCGCGGAACACCAAATCATTGAAGTCCGGGATGATGTTGTTGACCGGGCAGCCGCTATTGCAAAACGGCGTGCCGCAGTCCATGCAACGTGCGCTTTGCGTTTTGGCCTGCTGGTCATCTAGACCGATCACAAACTCTTTGTAATTCTTCACGCGCTCAGGCACCGGGGCATAGCCCTCTTCGACGCGCGCAAACTCCATAAATCCGGTAATTTTTCCCATGATGCTGGTCCAGTAAAGTCAGTAATGCGCGCTCAAACCGGCGCGCCGCTCTTAGTTTTTGGTTTGGACACAGTGCTGGCTGCGGCCGATTTTTTCGCATGAATTTCACCCAAGGCGCGCTTGTATTCCAGCGGGAAGACCTTGACGAATTTACTGCGTGCGCTGTCCCATTGGTCTAACAATTCACGCGCGCGCTTGCTGCCGGTCCAGCGGTTGTGATCTTCCAGCAATTTGCGCAACTGCGCCTCGTCCGATTGGCCGCGGTGCCATACGGCTTTATCTATCTGCGCTTCTTGCTCTTTGTTGCTGAGCACCGCCTCCATGCTCACCATGGCAGTGTTGCAGCGGCTGACGAACTGGCCGTCTTCGTCATAAACGTAGGCGATGCCGCCGCTCATTCCGGCGGCAAAGTTGCGCCCGGTTTTGCCCAGCACCAGCACAGTGCCACCGGTCATGTATTCGCAGCCATGGTCGCCGGTACCTTCGACCACTGCCGTAGCGCCCGACAGGCGCACCGCAAAGCGCTCACCGGCCACCCCGCTGAAAAACGCTTCGCCGCTGGTGGCGCCATACATCACGGTATTGCCCACAATGGTGTTGCGGATGGCTTCGCCCCGAAAATCAATACTGGGCCGAACTACTATGCGCCCGCCGGACAAGCCTTTGCCGGTGTAATCGTTAGCATCGCCAATCAGATACAAGGTCACGCCGTTGCATAAAAAGGCGCCGAACGACTGACCGCCTGTGCCTTCGAGCTGGATACGGATACTGTCGTCGGGCAGGCCTTCGGGGTGTACTTTTGTAATCGCACCCGACAGCATGGCACCGACAGAACGGTTGACGTTACGCGCCACTTCCATGAACTGCACTTTTTCACCTTTGTCGATCGCAGCGCGACTTTTTTCGATCAAGCGCACGTCCAAGGCTTTTTCCAGGCCATGCTCCTGGGTTTCGTTTTGAAACCGGGGTACGCTGGCCGGCACTTGCGGCTGCGCAAACAGGCGGCTGAAATCCAAACCGCTGGACTTCCAGTGGTCAATGCCCTTGCGCATGTCCAACAGGTCGGCCCGACCAATCAGGTCGTCAAATTTGCGAATACCCAATTGCGCCATGATGTGGCGCACTTCTTCGGCCACAAAGAAGAAATAATTCACCACATGCTCGGGCTTGCCGGAGAACTTTTGGCGGAGCACCGGGTCTTGCGTGGCCACGCCGACCGGGCCGGTATTCAGATGGCATTTGCGCATCATGATGCAGCCTTCCACCACCAGCGGTGCCGTGGCAAAGCCGAATTCATCGGCACCGAGCAATGCGCCGATGGCGACATCGCGCCCAGTTTTCATCTGGCCATCCACTTGCACCCGAATACGGCTACGCAAGCGGTTGAGCACTAGCGTTTGCTGGGTCTCGGCCAAACCTATTTCCCAGGGGCTTCCGGCATGTTTGATAGACGACCAAGGCGAGGCCCCAGTGCCGCCGTCGTGGCCGGCAATCACTACATGGTCTGCCTTGCATTTGGCCACGCCTGCGGCAACAGTACCCACGCCAATTTCAGACACCAGCTTGACGCTGATATCCGAATGGGGCGCAACGTTTTTCAGATCATGAATGAGTTGCGCTAGATCTTCAATAGAATAAATATCGTGGTGGGGTGGCGGCGAAATAAGTCCCACGCCAGGCACCGAGTAACGCAGCTTGCCGATGTACTCGGACACTTTGCTGCCGGGCAATTGACCGCCTTCGCCGGGCTTGGCACCTTGCGCCATTTTGATCTGAATTTGGTCCGCGCTGACGAGGTATTCAGCGGTCACCCCAACGCGACCCGAGGCCACTTGCTTGATTTTCGAGCGCATCGAGTCGCCCGCTTGGAGCGCATAGTCCACCTCGAAAATTTCCTTGCCCAAGAGGTCCGACATGGTCTGGCCCTGTTTGATTGGGATGCCTTTGAGTTCGTTACGGTAGCGCAGCGG
>CAMDHL010000114.1 GCA_945898105.1 Comamonas sp. lk
CGCGCTTGCAAGCGCTGGGTATTGAAGTGAAGGCGGATGTGCCGGGCGTGGGGGAGAACTTGCTTGACCATTTGCAATCGCGCATCACATTTGAATGTACGCAGCGCATTACGCTGAACGAGATTGTGTCTAACCCGCTGCGCCAGGCCTGGATGATGGCTAAGTACCTGGTGACGCGCCGAGGCATGGCGGCTACGCCGACGGCCACCGCGCATGCACTGGTGCGCGCTAACCCTCACGAGGCGCAGCCCAGCGTGAAGATTCAGATGCACCACCTCAGCGCCAAAAGCCGCTATGCGCGCACCGCGGCTGCAGGGCTGGATTTGTTCCCCGGCTTTCATATCGGTTTTTTTCAATTGCGTCCGCGTTCCCGGGGCAGTGTTCACATCACGTCCAC
Source organism: Comamonas sp. lk (assembly GCA_945898105.1). Classification (GTDB taxonomy): domain Bacteria; phylum Pseudomonadota; class Gammaproteobacteria; order Burkholderiales; family Burkholderiaceae_C; genus Allorhodoferax. The sequence continues at coordinate 398 of CAMDHL010000114.1, forward strand.
GGATGCTTTGCAGGCGCCGGCTATGGATCCGCGTTATCTGCACCACACCGAGGACCAGGAAGACATGGTGCGCGCTTTTCGTATGGCGCGTGAGGTGGCGGCGCAAAGTGCATTGCAGTCATTGATCGTGCGTGAAACCCGGCCGGGCCTGGATATCAGCGACGACGCTGCCGTGCTTAACTATGTGCGCGACAGTGGGCAAACCTCTTGGCACCCGATCGGTACCTGCAAGATGGGCAGTGATTCGCTTGCGGTGGTAGACCCCTTGTTGCGGGTCCGTGGCGTGCAGGGCTTGCGTGTGGTGGACTCTTCCATCATGCCCACCATGCCTTCGTCCAACACCAATGCGGCCTCGATCGCCATCGGCGAAAAAGGGGCCGATTGCATTCTTCACCATCCATTTAAGGCCTAGGTATGCAGTACGTATGGCAAACCCCTGGCGACCCAGCGCAAGGCTACCAAGGCCAGGTCGCCAAGACGCTTAAAGAGTCCAAACCCTGGTGGCGCCCGCCGCACCAGGCGCCGCAAGGAGCACCCAATGTGGTCGTGATTCTTTTGGACGATTTAGGTTTTTCTGATTTCGGCTGCTTTGGCAGCGAGATTGCCACGCCGCATATCGACGCATTGGCTGGCCAGGGGCTGCGCTTTACTGGCTACACCACGGTGCCTATGTGCACCCCAGCCCGGGCCGCCATGCTCACTGGCAAGAACCCGCACGCGGTGGGCTGCGGCTGGCTGACGCACAACAACCCGGGTTACCCCGGTTACCAAGCCGGCGAGATAACTTCTGATGCGCCCACCATGCCCGAACTACTGCGCGGACTAGGCTATGGGACCTACGGCGTTGGCAAGTGGCACAACACAGCGGACTACCACATCGGAGCCGGAAAGGACCGCAGCTCTTGGCCCTTGCAGCGCGGTTTTGACCGGTTCTATGGATTCATGGGTGCTGAGACACATTTCTTCTCGCCCAACCATCTGATTGAAGGCAATGAGTTGGTATCGCGCGACGCCTACGAGCCGGGGTATTACTCCACCCGCGATTGGACCGACCGCGCGATCGGCTACCTCCGTGCGCACCGGGGTAGCGCGCCCGACAAGCCCTTCTTTTTGTACCTTGCACACAATGCACCGCATGTGCCACTGCACGCGCCAGCAGAGGCCATTGCGCATTACGACGGTGTCTACGACAGTGGCTGGGACCGCATGCGCGAATTGCGCTTTGAGCGCCAGCGTCTGATGGGCCTGATCGGTCAGGACTGGCGTTTGTCGCAGTCCAACCCTGGCGTGCCGCGCTGGGATGAAGTGCCGCCCGAGCAGCGCCCGCTGATGGCGCATTACATGCAGGTCTATGCCGCGATGGTCGAAGTGGTGGACCAGCAGGTGGGCCGCCTGGTGGCCGAGCTCAAGGCGCTTGGCGTGTTTGACAATACCTTGATCCTCTTGACCTCCGACAACGGTGCTAACTCGATCGGCGGGCCCGAGGGCGCGGTCAACATGCAGGAAAAACGCATGGCCATGGGCAACCCTGCAGATATGGCCAAGGCCGCCTTGCAAGCACATGCCGATGGTACGTTGGGCGATGCGAATTCTTACCCCGCTTATCCGGTGGGTTGGGCTAATTGCTCCAACACCCCGTTTCGCTTTTATAAGCGTACACCGATGAACGGTGGTATCCGCGTGCCGATGGTGATGAGCTTTCCGGCGCGGGTGCAGGACCCTGGCGCGCTGCGCAGGCAATGGATCCATGTGACCGACACCTTGCCTACTTTGTTGGACTTGCTGGGCGCGCAGTACCCCGATCATTTCAAAGGCCAGACCACGCGCGGTATGGATGGCGCAAGCTACTTGCCCCTGTTCTCCGATCCGCAAGCGCCCGCGGCACGCACGCGCCAGGCTTACGAACTGGAAGGCAATCGCGGCATGATCGTGCACCCTTGGAAAATCGTCTCGCTACAAGCGGTGGGCGGTAAGCTTAAGTTGGACAACTGGCTGCTTTTTAATTTGGACGATGACCCCACAGAATGCGACAACCTAGCCGAACAACATCCCGATGTCTTGCTGGCGCTCATCAGCGAGTTTGATGAAGATGCCGCGCGAAACCATATCTACCCGCTGGACAACCGAGACCTGCGCAAAGTGCTGGCGGTGCCGCCATTTCTGGAGGCGCAATACAGCGCGGTACACCACTATTACCCTGGCGTGGAAACCGTGCCTACGCAAAGCTTCTCGCCTCTTATTGCCGATCGCGATTACCGGATCGACGTCGCCTTTGCGTGGGAAGCGGATCAGGAGGGCGTGTTGCTCGCGATCGGGGACAAGGCCGCGGGCCTATGCCTATTTGTGCAGGAATCCCATGTGGTACTCGCCTATTCTTTCGGCCGCGGTAATGAGCGACAGTGCCGCATTGCTTTGACACCCGGTGCGCAGGCCTTGACCCTGGAACACACGGCGCCTGGCGGCATGCGGGGCCAGGGCCTGCTCAGCCTCAATGGTGTGCCTGCGCAGGAGCCACTTAATATGTCGCCCACGTTTTTGCGCCTTGGGGGCGAAGGGCTGGATGTAGGCCTAGATCGCCGGCGCAAGGTCAGCGCCGCATGCGAAGGGCGTGGCGTATATGCCTACAGCGGGCGCATTGATTGCGTCACCCTTACCCCAGGCGCGCAAGCGCCCGGCAGCTTTGCCAATCGCCCGGAAGCGCTGGCCCAGTGGGATTGATTTCTTTGCCATCACTACACCTTAGGAGATAAAGCTATGCACACAAATGTTTCGCGCCGCCGCGCACTGGCCACCATTGGCGCTGGTGCTGCGCTACCTTGCACCCTGTTTGCCCAAAACGCGTGGCCCACCCGCAACGTCAAAGTGGTGGTTCCCTATCCCGCAGGTGGGGCGCCCGATGCTTTTGGGCGCTTGCTGGCCGAACAGTTGGCCGCACATTTCAACCAAGCTTTTGTAGTCGAAAACAAGCCCGGTGCCAATGGTTTGATAGGTGCGCGTGCGGTATCGCAAAACGCGGCGGACAACCATGCACTGCTCTATCTGAATTCCCAGCACGTGACCTTACAGGCGCTCAACCCTCAGTTCAACATACTGAACGAATTCAAAGTCATCAGTCGCTTGACGAGCTCGCCCTTCATATGCGTGGTGGGTGCGAAGTCGCCCTATAAAACCATGGCTGAACTCAATGCAGCAGTGGCCGCTAACCCGGGTAAATTGACTTTTGGTAGTGCGGGTATAGGTTCGCCGGCGCATATGGCCGTGGAATATTTAGAGGACAAATTACCGGCCTTTAAAGCCTTGCATATTCCTTATAAAGGAGCGGTGGAATCAGTGAACGCTATTTTGTCCAACCAGATTGATTTTTCGATCATGTTGCTGGGAACTGCCATTCCGCAGATACAGGGCGGAAACCTGCGCGCACTGGGTGTGACCTCGCCCAAGCGTTTGCCGGTATTGCCTGACGTGCCCAGTATCAGCGAGGCGATTGCCCCGGGCTATGCCTTTGACGCCTGGGCGGGTCTAGCAATGGCTGCGGGAACCTCGGACGATGTGATTGCACAATTGTTCAAGGCCTCGCACGTGGTGGCGGTGTCGCCGCAGTCGCGCGAAATGTCCTTGCGCAACGGCTCATTGGTTAGCCTCAGTGCGAGCTCCAAAGAGTTTGCCGACCAGATCGCGCGTGATGTGCAACTGGAGCAGACGATTGTGAAGAAGCTGGGTGTGACCTAATTACTGCGACCCGCATTGAATTTTTCAGACATGGTGCAAGGCTAATTGATTGAATAGAGGATGGATGGAATGAGTGAGCAATTGGTGGAGCGCGTGGCGCGGTTGGTGCAAAGTGCAAGTCGGCTTGCCGAGGATCGGGTTCGCCCGCAGGCCGCGCGTTGGCAGGCAGAGCGCAGTATGGGTTTGGACGTATTGCGCGAAGGCGCTCAATTGGGCTTGACCGGTATGCAAGTACCTGTAGAACTCGGTGGCTTGGGGTTGCCCTTTAGTTGCAAATCACACGTAGGCGCAGCGCTGGCCGAGGCTGATTTTGGATTCTCTTTATCCTTGATCAATACCGCTGGAGTGGCTGCCACGCTGGCGTTGAGTTTGCCTCCGACGGTCGCGCAGCGTTGGTTGCCGCAACTGCTTAGTGGTGAACGCATCGGCTGCACCGCTTTGACTGAAGCCAGCGCCGGTTCGGATTTCGGAGCGATACAGATGCTGGCTACGCCGCACGGCTCGGGCTGGCGTTTGCATGGGGAGAAGCGCTGGATCATCAATGCGCAAGTGGCCGATGTCATGGTGGTGTACGCCCAAACGCAGCCCGGCGCAGGACCCAAGGGTATCGCCGCTTTTGTGGTGGATGGCACTCGGCCCGGGTTTAAGCGCAGTGATCAGGGGCACACCGAAACCCTTGCCTCGCTGGGTACCGGTGGCTTCGTACTCGATGGCTACGAGGTTCAAGGTGATGAAGTGTTAGCTGCGCCAGGCGCCGCCTTTAAACGGGCGATGCAATCGATCAATTACGCGCGTATTTATGTCGCGGCAATGGCCGCTGCGATGGTGCGCGATAGTTTGCGCATAGCCTTGCAATATGGTCAGAAGCGCAAAACCTTTGGCATGTATTTGCCCATGCACCAGTCCTGGCGGTGGACCTTGACCGACGCGTTTATTGATCTGGAGGCAGCGCAACTGATGATTGATCGCGCCAACGCGGCCTCGGATTCCGGACAAGCGCTTGAGGGCGTGGCCGCGCAGGCCAAAGTGTTTGCTACGCGTATGGCCTGCAAACATTTGGGGCCGCTGCAACACGCTTTGGGCGCGGCGGGCTTGAGCCCAGATCTGGCCCTGTCGCGCCATGTAGCGGCAGCGCAAGTGGCTACCTTGGTAGACGGTTCCACCGAAATGCTGATGGAGCGCATCGCCATGAAATACGCGAGCGGAGCCTAGGGCTTCGCATCGCGCCATTGGCGTAGGCGCGCTATTTAGGCGTGTTCTAAATGGCTGCGAAGCGCGGCCACTTCTAAGCCCATGCGTGCAAATTGCACATCGGGCATTTCCTGTTGCACAAAACCGGGTTTGGTTTGCTGAGGGAAGGGCTGCACCATCAATTCGACGAATACTGGGCCTTGCAGGGCCATCAATTGCGGCAAGCGCTCTGCCCATTGCGTGGCATCGCTGATGGTTTCGGCGTGGGCATAACCGGCAGCGCGTGCGGCGTCCGTGAAGCGGAAATCCGGCAGGGGTGCGCGGGCGTTGGCATAGGCGGTAAATTGGGTACCGTTGTTCACGACGATATGCAGCAAATTAGCAGGTTGGTGTGCTGCTACCGTAGCCAAGCCGCTCAGTTCCATTAGCAAGCTTGCGTCGCCGTCCATGACGATCACTTTGCGTGCGGGTTGCGCCATGGCCAGACCCAGACCCAATCCGGCGCAGCCGCCCATCAGAGGCACCGAGCTGATGCGGCCTGGCGCTGCGCCTGTGGCCTTGTAGCCTTGTAGCAGGTCGCGCAGTTTGGCCACGATGACGCCCACAATCGCACCGGCTTTACCGCCGAGCAGCGGCACAAAACGCGCCTGGCCATCGCGACCTTCAATCCGGTCAAAAATAAACATGGAGAGCATGGTGGCCACTACCAAAGACGGGCCTTTATTTTTGGCCACGACCCCGCAAGCCTGGACGATGTTCATCATGCTGTGTTCTTCTAGGCCAAGCTGACCGAGGTACCGCCCAGGCGCTTGGCCAAGCCTTGGGCCAGGCGGTTGACATTGCCGTAAATCGAGAGCTGTGGGTTGGCGCCAATGCTGGTGGGGAAAATGGAGCCGTCGTGGATGGATAGGTTCTCTATTTGCCAATGCTGGCCGTCGGGGCGGGTGACGCCGAGCTTTTCGTCGCCGGCCAAGCCGCAACCACCCATCACATGCGCACTGCCGATTTTGGTGAGCAGGGGCTTCATGGGCAGTGCTTCGATAGCGGACTTGGTAGCGGCCCAGGTGCTGCTGCCATCTGCTAGCTCGTGGCCGGGATACACCATCGTGGCACCGGCCTCAAACTGTATTTGCGCCATGGCCAGCATAGAGCGGCGTGCGCCTTCGAGCACATAGTCGGTGAGCGGGTAGTCCAGCAGCGGCGAGCCGTCGCCTTGCAGCTCGACCTTGCCCCCGACAGCGCCTTCATGAAAGCCGTCGCGCATTAGCGCCAGCATGACATTGGCTTTGGGGTATTGGCGGTACAGCGCAGCCTGCTTTTCGCCAAAGCCGGGCAGGTTGGCACCGAAAAACACCGGGTGTAATGGTGCGACTTCAAGCTTGAAGCCGATAGGGCCATCCACCGGCTGCGTGAATAAAAAATGGTCCGAGTAAATCGTCTGCGGCGCACCGGTCCAGCCCGCGACGGTGTCTTTCATAACGGCGGTGGTAATGGCTACCGGATGTAGAAAAGTCCGCGCACCCAGGCGCTTGTGCGGGTCAGGGGCTTTGGAGCGCAAGAGCAGCGCCGGGGAGTTGATAGCGCCACCGGCCAGCACA
>CAMDHL010000115.1 GCA_945898105.1 Comamonas sp. lk
CACAAGCGCTGGCGACACCGCGTAAGGCAAGGCCCAGCGCCACACGCGGCGTAGGCTGCTCCATGCGCGCGCGTGCCGTATGCATCAGATCAATCGGCAATTCGAGACGGCCTTGTAAAGCCATCAGCGCGAGTGCCGCGTCACCTAGGCTGCCACTGACATACACGTCGTCTCCGGGTTGCGCGCCGCTGCGCAGCAGGGCCTGCGTGGGCACGGGCTGCGCCGATTTATCGGCAGGCACTTCGCCAAACACGGTGATGCAAATCGTCAATGGCCCGCGTGTGGTGTCGCCGCCAATCAATTCGCAGCCATGCGCATCGGCCAGCGCCAGCAAGCCTTTGGAAAACGGCTCCAGCCAAGCGTGCTCTGCCTGGGGCAAAGCCAAGGCCAGGCTAAAGGCTAGCGGGCGGGCGCCGCAAGCGGCCAAATCGCTCAGGTTGACCGCCAGGCATTTATGCCCCAGTAAAAAGGGATCTAAATCGGGGAAAAAGTGCCGCCCTGCGACCAGCATGTCGGTGGAAACCGCTAGCTGCATGCCCGGTGCGGTTTGCAGCAGTGCGCAATCGTCGCCCACACCCAAAACCGCTTGACGTGCGGGGCGCGTGAAATAGCGCGCAATCAGTTCAAACTCGCCCGGCACGCGGCGCCTTAATGCAAAGTGCGCGCGCCGCTGCCTGGTCCCGCACTAAGTGCGTCGAGCACAAACATGGGAATGTCGACCTCGAATTTTTCACCGTCTTCGGCGACGCAAAAATAACTGCCATGCATGGTGCCCGTGGGGGTGCGCAAACGCGTACCACTGGTGTACTCAAACGCTTCTCCGGGTTGCAGTAAAGGCTGCTGGCCGATCACGCCCAGGCCCTTGACTTTCTCGGTATGGCCGTTGGCGTCATTCACATTCCAAGTGCGCGAGATCAGCTGCGCCGCCACCTTGCCGGTGTTGGTGATAGTGATGGTGTAGGCAAACACATATAAAGCGTTTTGGGGCGCGGACTGATGCGGCACATACTGTGGAAATACTTCTACGCGGAACTGGTAAGCGGAACTGGTTTTGGACATGGCCAGATGCTAACGCGCAAAATCGGGTATGTTCCACCCCAGCCACTGAATAAACCCCAATTTTCAAAGACGAAGCGACTGTCCCCATGAATTTCCGTATTGCTCCCTCGATTTTGTCGGCCGACTTCGCCCGCCTGGGTGAAGAGGTAAAAAACGTAATTGCCGCCGGCGCGGACTGGATTCACTTTGACGTAATGGACAACCATTACGTGCCCAACCTGACGTTTGGCCCCATGATTTGCCAGGCGCTCAAGCCGCATGCACACACCGCAGCGGGCACGCCGGTGCCTATCGACGTACACCTGATGATTTCACCCGTCGACGCATTAGCTGCCGCTTTTGCCGATGCCGGTGCCGACCTGGTCAGCTTTCACCCCGACGCCTCGGGCCATGTGCACCGGAGCATCCAAGCCCTCAAAGGCAAGGGCGTGAAGGCCGGCTTGGTGTTCAACCCGGCCGAACCCTTGGACGTGCTGGACTGGGTGATTGAGGACATCGATCTGATTCTCATCATGAGTGTCAACCCGGGCTTTGGCGGGCAAAGTTTTATCGATTCGGCGCTGCGCAAAATCGCCGATGTGCGCAAACGCATAGACGCCTGCGGCAAAGACATCCGCCTGGAAGTCGACGGCGGCATCAAGACCGACAACATCCGCCGCGTGGCCGATGCAGGTGCCGACACTTTTGTAGCGGGCAGCGCGATTTTCGGTAAGCCAGACTACAAAGCCGTCATCGACCAAATGCGCAGCGCATTGCGCTGACAACTTAGCGGACTAGCTGGTTCATCTGAATGATGGGCAGCAAAACAGCCAGCACAATCAGCATCACTACCAGGCCCATTAACACGATCAGTAGGGGCTCAAGCAGTGTGGCCAACTGCATGGCGCGGCGCTGTACTTCGCTGCTCAGTTGGGCGGCAGCGCGTTGCAGCATAACCGGCAACTGGCCGGTTTGTTCGCCTAAGCGGGCGAACATGGAAAGCAACCCGGGAAAACGTTTTTTCTGCGATAAAGCCGAGGCCAGAGGGGCGCCTTCGCGCACTGCCACTAAAGCGTCTTGCGCATCACGACGCATGGCCTGATTATTCAATGTGTCAGAGGCCGCTTGCAGGGCTTTGAGGATGGGCACACCAGCGGCGGCCAGCATGGCTAGCGTGCTGGCAAAACGCGCTGCGTTATAGCTACGCGAAAGGCGGCCGATGATGGGCAGGCCCAACCAAGCTGCATCAAAGCGGTAGCGTAGTTCGGGCGCACGCAGCGCCCATCGCGCAGCCACAAAAGCCAGCACCAGCGCGCTCAGAATCAGCCAGCCATAACTGCGCACCACATCGCTGATGCCCAACATGAGCACGGTTAAAAACGGCAATGCGCGTTTACTTCCGGCAAACACACTGGCCACTTGCGGCACTACATAAGTGACTAGAAACAAGACGATGGCCAGCGCCACCAGGCTGACGATTGCAGGGTACAAAGCCGCGCCCAAAAGCTTGGCGTTCAGGACTTGTTGCTCTTCAAGGTCTTGCGCCAAATGCTCCAGCACCAGACCCAAATTACCGCTTTGTTCGCCCGCACCCACCACAGCCACATAGATGGCCGAAAACTCGCGTGGGTGCTGCGACAGCGCACGCGCAAAAGTGCTGCCGCTGTTGACCTCAGCGCGTAAGTCAGCCACTAGGTTGCGCTCGGGATCGCTTTCGGCCTCACTGCTCAAAGAGGCCAAGGCGCGCTCTAGCGGCAAGCCAGACACCACCAAACCGGCCAACTGGCGCGTCCAGACAGAAAGCGCTTGCGCACCCAAAACACGGCGCGTAAATAAGGCGCCGGCGCTACCCGCTTTGGCCGCTTGCACCACATCGACACTGAGAGGGACCAAGCCCTGCGCGCGCAACTGGGTGCGCGCGGACTTGACCGAGTCGGCCTCTAGCGTCCCCTTGCGGGTTTGGCCATCGGCACTCAGGGCTTCGAAAGCGTAGGCAGGCATCGTGCGGACACAGCTAAAAAGCGGCGGGTTTAGGGCCTTGCATCACTGCGGCCATCAGTCCCGCGTGACACGCACGAGTTCTTCACGCGTGGTGATGCCGGCATCGACCAGGCGCTGTCCATCCTCGCGCATCAGCACCATGCCGCTGGCCAATGCCGCCTGCCGAATATCGGCCTCGGAGGCCTGGCCATGGATTTGCGCGCGGATGGCGTCATCCGTGAGCAGCAACTCAAACACGCCGGTACGCCCGGCATAGCCGGTGTGGCCGCACACAGCGCAGCCCGCGCCGCCACAGGTGGTACAGCGCTTACGAACCAGGCGCTGGGCCAACACACCCAGCAGCGAGGAACTGAGCAAGAAAGGCTCCACGCCCATATCGGTAAGGCGGGTGACAGCGCTGGCCGCATCATTCGTATGCAAAGTGGCCAGCACCAGGTGGCCTGTGAGCGAGGCTTGAATCGCAATTTGAGCGGTTTCGAAATCGCGGATCTCACCGATCATGATCACGTCCGGGTCCTGTCGCAGGATGGCGCGCAAGGCTTTGGCAAAACTCAGATCGATCTTGGCATTAACCTGGGTTTGGCCTACGCCAGGCAACTCGTACTCAATCGGGTCTTCCACCGTCATGATATTGCTGCCCTGGGTATCAAGGCGTTGCAAACCGGCATACAGCGTCGTGGTCTTGCCCGAACCGGTGGGGCCGGTCACCAAAATAATGCCGTGCGGCTGGGATAGCAAATGGGTAAAACGGGCCAGCACATCGCCTTGCATGCCCACTGATTCGAGGCTAAGTTTGCTTTCGCTTTTGTCCAGCAAACGCAGCACCGCACGCTCACCGTGGGCGCTGGGCAAAGTGCTGACGCGCACATCCACCGCCCGCGTGCCGATGCGCAGCGAAATGCGCCCGTCCTGCGGCAAGCGACGCTCGGCAATGTCGAGCTCGGCCATGATTTTGAGACGCGAAATCAGCGCCGCATGCAAGGCGCGATTGGGTTGCACCACTTCGCGCAAATTGCCATCGACCCTGAAACGTACAACCGAATGCCGCTCGAAGGCTTCGATATGGATGTCGCTGGCACCGTCGCGCGCGGCCTGCGTGAGCAAGGCATTTAGCATGCGGATGATGGGTGCGTCGTCCGAGGTTTCCAGCAAGTCTTCGATGGCTGGCAGGTCTTGCATCATGCGCGTGAGGTCGGCCTCGCCCTCCACTTCGCTAACTACCGCCGCGGCACTGGATTCACCCTGCGCATAAGCGGCGCTAATGCGCTGCGTCAAATCTGCGGCCTCGTGCGACACAACTGCATGAACCGCATACTTGCGCATCACCTCGCCCAAACCTTGCGGCAAAGACGCAGCATGTACATGCAGGGTCATGCGATCGCCCGCATCCTCCAGCAACACTTGCTGGGTGCGCGCAAAGGCATAAGGCAAGGGATAGCGCATCTCAGTTTTTCGCGGGGGCAGCGGGCAATACAGGCCCTTCGTTGATAGGCATTGTCTGGCTAGGCACCGGTTGCGCTTCGCGCATGCCACTGAGCATTTGTTCATAACGGTCCAGAGACAAGCGGTCGCTAGAGGCCGCATCGCGCACCACCACAGGACGTAAAAACACCATCAAATTGGATTTTTTCCGTGTGCGCGAACTACTCTTGAACAAATTTCCGAAGATGGGAAGGTCACCCAGGCCAGGAATTTTGTCGGAATTTCCGGTGAAGTTGTCCTGTAATAGGCCACCGATCACCACCACCGAACCGTCTTCCACCAATACATTCGATTCGATGGTGCGCTTATTGGTTGTAGGCCCATTGGCGCTGGAGGCGGAGCTGGTATCGACCGCGGAAACCTCTTGATAAATTGTGAGCTTGACAGTGCCGTTAGCACTAATCTGGGGCTTGACTTTCAGGGTCAAACCAACGTCTTTGCGCTCGATGGTTTGGAAGGGGTTAACGGCGCCATTACCGGTACCGGTATTGGTAAATTGGCCAGTGACAAAGGGCACATTCTGTGCAATAACAATCTTAGCCTCTTCGTTATCGAGCGTTAGTAAATTGGGTGTGGACAAGACATTGCCCGACCCCGAGCTCTCTAAAAACCGCCCCAATGCCCCGAGCACATATTTTCCGTCATATTGCGAGGCAATACCCAGATTAAAACCTTTGCCGGGTAACACTGCACCAGTCGCAGCGCCTGTTGTCAAACTCAGAATATTCGAGCCGCCCGCACCAAAGTTGGTGCCCAATAATCCCACCGCTCCATCACCTACTTTGCCCAGTGCGCCCTGCCATTGAATCCCAAAATCAGCCGCCTTGTCTGAACTGACTTCGGCGATCAGGCTCTCGATAAATACCTGCGCACGTCGCCCGTCCAGCAGGTCAATGACTTCGCGCAGTTGCCGGTATTGCGGGTCCGGCGCAGTGATGATCAGGGAGTTGGTGGCAATGTCGGCTTGCACTTGCCCGCCGGTGGTGGTGGCGGGCGCGCTGGCGCCGCCGGGCGCAGCGCCGCCGGCCGGTGTCGCGTTAGACCCTGCGCCGGCACCCATGGCCGCACGCAAGGTAGCAGCGAGTTTGGTGGCGTCGGCATTTTTGAGGCTGACCACGCGCAAGGTACCCAATTCGCCGGAGCCTTGCGACGATGCACGATCGAGTTTTTCAACCAATCCCTTTATCTGGGCCATGCGTGCCGCATTGGCAGCGCGAACGATCAAGGCGTTGCTGCGCGGCTCGGCCACGACGCTGCTCTTGAAGCCCCCATCGGCCGCTGCGCCCGGCTGTCCCGCAACGCCACCGGATTCGAGCAAGCGCAGTACCAAGGGTGCCAGGTCTACCGCAATGGCATTTTTCAGTTCAATCACTTCAATATCGGTTGCATTAGCCACATCCAACGCGGCAATGATGCGCGCAATACGCCGCAAGTTATCCGCGTAATCCGTGATCACCAGAGAGTTATTCAAGGGGTTGGCATTGATAGCGTTGTTGGGGCTGATGAGCGGACGCAAAATCGTTACCAAATTGTTCGCAGACTCAAAATTGAGCTTGAAAATTTGCGTCGTAATTTGCCCGCCGAGGGCACCGCTTGGCGCACTATCGCTGGTTTCGACCGCCGCGCTTTGCAGTTTGGCATCGGCTTCGGGGATTACTTTGAACAAGCCGGCCGCCTCGACCATGGTGAAACCCTGCATGCGCAAACTGGTCAGAAACTGGGCCATGGCCACTTGGGGGCTGACCGCTTTTTCGCTGATCAGGGTCATCTGACCCTTGACGCGTGGATCAACCACTACGTTCACCCCTGAGATCACGCCCATCGTGCGGGCGACCAGCTCGATATCTGTGGCGTTGAAATTTAAAGTTATGGAGTCGCCACGCTTATGCGCACCAAGGCCGGCAGGCGCGGCAGGTACGGCAGTTTGGGCAAGCGCAAGGTTGGGCGCCCAAAGCAACAAACACAGCACCAAACCCAAAGGGGCGAGTAAAGCGCTAATTTTGGAATGTGTCATAGCAGTCATGCAAATTCAACCCAGTTTGATAATCGAACGCGCACCAACGCGCTGCCCAATGATGTTCAAGAGATTGGCCAAAGCTTCCGCGCGTTCCGGTGCCGCGCTGGCCTCACCTTCAAAGCGCAGCTTATTGCCCGCCCATTGGCCACTGCCTTGCAGTTGCAGGCTTCCCTGCAAGGTCGTCAATTCCACGCGCGGCGTTTGCGCAGCACTTAAAACCAGGCGATAGCTTCCCATAGGCCGCAAAGTTGATAAGCGCGAGGCGATATCCATAGCGTCTAGCTGCAACTGACCATTCCAGCTCCAGCGGCCCTGATTCCATTGCACCACAAAAGACTGCGATTGCAAAAGCAGC
>CAMDHL010000116.1 GCA_945898105.1 Comamonas sp. lk
GGGCTCGCACGCGCAGATAGGCAAGCCCTTAACGCGACCAACTTAACGGTCGAACTCCTGATATTTAACAACGACTGGACACAAAGCACCGTCGTGAACCAAAAGGGCACGACTGCATATAACTTTATGCGCGCTGCCGGTTTCAATAATTCGGCGCCCAATGCAGCGAATGAAAAACTCAACTTTGCCATTCGCTACACCGCTTCTTCCTCAGATGGATTGGTGTTGCGCCCCGGTGATTTGTATGTGACTTTGCCCTTTGTGATCGGATTGAATTGAAACCGCCTTACGCAGGACCAGAAGCCAAACAGCGAAGAGATGAAGCTGGCTGTCACCTAAATGAATGGAAATGAAACGTGATGTACAAAGACAATAGAAGAAACCCTATCCAGACCGTAGCAACTGGCCTATGGGCAACCCTCACTTTTTGCTTCGCCTTGTCGGGCCATGCTGCAGTTGTGATTGAGGGGACCCGCATTGTCTATGACGAGGGCCAGCGCGAGGTCAACGTGAAACTGGTCAATGTGGATGAGCAGAAAAGCACGCTGGTGCAACTTTGGGTCGATGACGACAACATCGAAGCAACACCAAATAGCTCTGCCGTGCCATTTTTGCTCAACCCGCCATTAGCAAAAATCGGGGCCGGCAAAAAACAACAAGTGCGTCTAATCTATATCGGTGAAAACGAGAGCTATACGCAAGAGAAACTCTTTTGGTTCAATGTGCTGGAGGTACCGCCCAAGAGCACCGACCCTGCTTCTTTGTCATTTGCGGTGCGCACTCGAATCAAACTGTTTTATCGACCAAAGTCCATGGCTCGTGTCGCACCCAATGCAGCAGAGAACACGGTCTGGCGCTGGAGCTCGACCCAAGAGCCCTTTGAAATCGAAGCGCACAACACCAGTAAATTTCATTTGTCTATGCCAACCGTGCGGCTCGAGGGCGCCGCATCCAATATAGAAATCAGCAATAGCCGGATGATCGCGCCCAACGAGCGCGCCAAGTTCAAAGTAGAGGGCTTGCCGGTACCACCGGATAGTTCCATGAAGATTCGCCACAGCGCACTGAACGATTACGGAGCCGAGGTCTTTTATACAAAACAAATATTGGATGGAAAGTAGATCGCTCATCCATATGTTGCGAAATGCCCTGATTGCTAAATTAATCTTGGATATTCATGCAAGCCTTCGTATTCAGCGGGTTGTTTCTGATATGTGCGGCCTATGCCGCACACACCCATGCAGCGCAGGGCGATGAAGCTGCACCCTCAGCGCCCCAAGAGGACTCGCAGAGCGTTGACGACAGCGAATTCAACACCAACTTTCTCGATCCGAATATGTTTCGCGGCATAGATAAGTCCAAGTTGAAAAAGATGCTCGCCACGCCCGCCGGCTTGTTTGGTGTGGAGGTCCATATAAACGGCAAACGAATCGATACCATGCAGATTCTCTTTAAAGAAGTTGAGGGCTCAGATAACGCGCGACCTTGCCTGAACGCAAGCACCATCCAAAAGCTCAAGCTCAAAACCAGGTTTTATACGGCTAAGGCGGCCGAATTATTTAAACCCGCCGGCAACGCCATTAGCCACAGCGAAGGGCCAGCACCTTGTCTCTTTATCAATGAGATTATTGAAAGTGCCCATGAAAAATACGACCGCGGCGAACTGATCCTGGAGTTTACGGTTCCGCAGGCGGCCAGCAAACCGGGCAACGACTTTGGCGTGTTGGATTTGAACTATGGTGAGAGCGCCGGATTTTCGAACTATTCAGCCAGTAGCTATCAACTATCTTCTCCGACAGGCAAGCAATCCTCGCAGTTTATTTCTTTGAACGCGGGCGTCAACCTCGTACCGTGGCAAATTCGGAGTAGCGTGTATTTGTCACAGACCGACAATTCCGATCTGAAGGCGAGCTACGGTGATTACCTCTTAAAGAGAACATTTGTTGACTGGAAGTCGACATTGATGCTTGGCAATCTGAATAGTCAAAGCCAAACCCTGGGCGGCGTTACAGCCCATGGCGTGCGCTTAAGCAGCGAGGAACATCTCATGCCTTACGAGGATCGGATCTATAACCCAACTGTAAAAGGCATTGCGCGCAGTAACGCAAGAGTGCAATTGAAACAAAATGGCTTGGTCTTTTCGGAACAAAATGTACCGCCGGGTCCATTTGAATTCGATGATTTAAGACCTCCTTCCAACGTCGGCGATATTGAGGTCATCGTCACCGATGCGGGTGGCGGCCAGCAGCAATTTTATTTGCCGTACAGCAATGTTGGAGGCCGGTTAAATCCTGGAAGCGTGCGTTACTCCCTCATGTTTGGACAGTATCAGGTTCCGGATGGTTCAAATCTGTTGATAGCGCAGGGAGGAACTCGATACGGCTGGAATGAAGTTTTCACGCCATCGTTGGAATATTTTATTTCCGAGCGGTATGTTGCTGCGGCAACGGGTGTCGTTTTGGACAATTTTCTTGGAAGTCAATTTGCCTCTCTGGCGCTATCCGAAATAGATTATCCGATCAACGCTTCCGGCTATAGTTTGCGTTTCGGTCTGAACGGCGGTGTAGGTGATGCACTGCGTCTGTCCTATCAAAGGCAACAAAACTCGGAAAACTATTTCGATCCCTCCGCCGCCCTCAGCTACCAACCGGCGATTTACGGTGCCGCTAACAATACGGGTGTGGTTAACGGTCTGTCACTTAGTACGAATATTCCGTCACTGGGTACATTTTCTTTTAGCTATTCCTCCCAAGACATCGGGCAACAGACTGACGCGAACCAAAATATCAATTTGAGTTACTCCCGCTTTATCGCGGGGCTTAATTTCTATGCGAGCGCTAATCGGGCGAAAAATAATTTTGGCTGGTTGTCGGCAAATTCCAATTGGAGCGCCAATGTGGGGGTATCCATTCCTATCAGCTTTGGTTTTGGCGGAGGTAATCTGACAGCGGATGGCAGCGCATCCGAAAGCGGTGCCAGATCCCATCGGGTTGGCTACAACGGCCGGTGGAATGAGCATGCGTCCTATGGCCTGACTTACGGTGCCCAAAACGGGGCTTATTCTGCGAGCCTGGGTACCGATATTTCCCATTCGATGGGGTCCGCTAATTTAGGTGTTTCCCAGTCAAGCACCGGATCCACGCAGCTCAGTCTAGGAAATTCTGGCTCTATCGTGCTCCACCGCAACGGGTTTCTGATGGGACCCAGCGTCGGCGACACCTTTGGCATCGTGGAAGTGCCTAGTGGTAAAGATGTCCAGATTCAAGGGCAAGTGGGAAGGTTAAATAGTGATGGTTTTGGGCTTATTTCCTACTTAAGTCCGTTTGCGGATAACCAGATTTATTTGGATCTTGAGAAATCAAATATGGATCTTGAGCTCGATTCAACGGTCGCTAATGTCGCGCCAATAAGCGGCTCGATCGTTCGCTTGGCATTTAAGTCACGCAAGGGGTATCCGCTGCTGGTGACATTTACCAGCGAAGAAGAAATCGCAATTCCTGTGGGTGCCAATTTACTCGATGAATCGGGCGCCACGGTTGGTGTAAGCGGTCCAAACAATGGAGCGCTGGCGCGTGTAGCGCAACCGTCTGGTAGCTTAACGGCTAAGTGGGGTGATTTATCGGAACAGGCTTGCATAGCGGCCTATGGATTCGATGCGCAGAGCAGGCCCGCATCCACTGAAGCACAGGCGATTATTCTGAAATGCCAAGTGAAGAGGCCAATACCTATTGGCTCGGAGATTTTTGATACCGACGGAGAAGAAATTGCGATTACCGGCCAGGGCGGCCGGGCTTTGGTGCGGGTTAAAAATACCAGTGGTACGCTAAAAGTGCAATGGGGCATTCGCGCCCATGAATTCTGCCAATCCGATTACGCCTTCAATGGCGACGCAAAATCTAATAGTAATGGCCTTATTCCCTTGCGCTTGCAGTGCAAATAATTAGAAAGGAATGGGCCATGCGTTTTACTGACCGGCAGCTCGATAGGCGATTTTTAAATGCGCCGGGGTTCCTTGGGGGGTTTGGATCGTTTATTTTTTCGTCTCGGCTTTTTTTGCTTGCAATTTTATTGCTTAGCTTTCAATATACAGCGAAAGCGGCTACCGGTCCCAGGGTTTGCATGCCAAGCGCTCTTGGGTCAATGCCGGGATTTCCAACCCTTGTTACGTCTGTCAATGATCCCAATGCAATTAATGGCACTTATATTTGGGATAATATATTATTTACTACGACCAAAACCTTCTCATTACCGAAAGACTGTGTTTTATTTTCCTACTTGCCTGTGGGAACAGATTTGGCGAGTGTAAAGCTAAAGTTTACAATTCCAGTTTCTACTGTTTTCAGTAACGTTGAAAATATGCAAATCATTGGCACAACAGGCGGCACAGGGTTTGGGGTGTTGCGCAGAGCTTTATCAATTGGTGCTGCGCTGGGAGGACAGTCCTATAATTTAGTCCATGAATATGGCATAAGTTTTTCCTGTCCAGGGGGACAATTAGGCTTGGAGATTATCAACTTTAATGAATTTAATATCACCGGACTTTATGATCCAAACAAATGCAAGGGTGCATTTGAGGTTAACTATTCTATAAAAGTTGTGCAAAATAAAAGTGAACCGGTTAATCGCAACGATATAACGGATAGCGTGGGAATTGGATTGATAACTACTTTTTTAGACGCAAACAACAAACAGATTGGGACTCCGTATTCTTCTAGTTTAAACAACTCAAAAGGCCACATATATCAGGGCAATGTTTATTGCAAATATACAGTCCCTGGATCGATAAACTTTTCAACGGTAAGCAACCGGGATGTATTTTATAAGACCGGCAATTCGGCCCAAAGCTTTAATATTACTCTTACTAATTGTGCAAACACAGACGGTCATCCGGTTAATATATTTTGGACTTTTGGTGGAGCCGTGGGCAAAGGGGCTGATCTGATACCCAACATGTCGGCTGTCGGGCCCCAAAACGTAGGTACACAAATAAGCTGCAACGGCAAAGTTGCCACCCACAATACCTCTGTTCAGCTATTGTCCGACACTGGTGCGACTGGCCAAACTGTAACGTGTCGCGCGCAATTCATGGCATATCCTTCTGTAAAAAGTTTCAATGCCATTTCAGGCGGAGCTTATTCGGGGCAGGCTAGCCTTATATTTCAATTTCAATAGCTGCCACCTAGGCTGAAACACGCATATAGCCATTCTTTGGGCCACGGGTGGGTGGCAGCTGGCGCTGCAGGGCCGTTAGTTGCCAAGCGCAGCTTTTACTGGGAGGTGATTTGTACGACTTGTTGGGCCAACGTCGGCGTGGTCATGGGCGGCAATTGCACCCGGGCGATGCCCTGCGCCTGCCCTGTACCCTGCGGGGCGGCGGGCACAAGACCGCATGATTGATTCAGTTGTACGTTGATTCCAGATTGCGCCAGCGCCTGATCCCATGTGATCGCGCAGGTGGGCGCAGTAATTTGAATCTGAAGCACCACGACGCCCGATTGGGCATGGAGTGTCTGCACAGCTGCCAACCAGGCAACGGCACAGCTTATTTTGCATGTGCAATGCAGGCGTTCAAAAAGTGTCGTCGCCTTGGGCTGAGGCGCTGCGGCGAGCGAGCTAGACCCAAACCCAGGGCCCTGGGTTTGTGGCATATGAAATCGTCGGTTCTTATGCATGATTTTTCAAAGCTCCTAAGCAAAAGATGTCGGGAAGTTGACAAGATATACCATTTTTAATAAATTTAATAATTAAAACGGTTTTAATATCCAAATCATTATCCCTAGTCTTTCCAAGCATGAAGCATGCCGCCAAGATCCCGTCCGATCGTCCAAGGGATTGCCCGGCGCGCCGCAGGGGTCTGTTGCTTGCATTGGTAAAGGCAGAACGCAACTGCTGCGCTTGGGTTAACGCAAAGATGGCTACCTTAGGGCGCAGCGCCCATGGATACGGCCAATTCCCGTGTTGGAAGGCTTAGGCCAGAACTTGCTTAAGCCACTCAGCAAAGGCGGCGCATTCCCAGCGGTCCATCATGCCGGTGCGCCAGCACAGGTAGTGCGCGTGCGGGCTAGGCACGTTGCCGGTAAAGACCTCGCTGGAGCCTAGGCGCACCAGTGAACCGTTTTCCAGCCAAGGCGCGCCAAGTTTGAGTCGCACCAGCGCAATGCCCATGCCAGCGGCGGCGGCATCGCACATCAGGCCTATGTCATTGAACTGCGAGCCGTCCACCGGTTCGGGCCAATCCAGCCGGTGCGCGGCGAACCAGGTACGCCAGGGCTCCAGAGGGCTGCGCAGCAGGGGCTGGCTGGCCAGATCCTGCGCGGTTTCAAAAGGGCCGTGTTCCCGCAAAAAGGCTGGAGATGCCATCGGGGTCACCACGTCTTTGCTCAGGCAGACGTACTCCAGGTCGGCATAACGCCCGGCGCCAAAGCGCACCGTGAGGTCGGCATCTTCGGCCACCACGTCCAAGAGCGGGATGCTGACCTGCATGGTCAGATCGATTTCCGGGTAGGCCTCGGTAAATTCACGCAGGCGCGGAATCACCACCGAGCGGGCAAACGTGGGCGTAAGTGCCAGGCGCAGCTTGCGTTTGCCCGGTGCGGCACTGGAAGTAGGAAATTTTTGCAGCGTGGACAGGCCTTCGCGGACATGGGCCAAATATTCGCTGCCTTCCGTGGTGAGGGAAAAATCGGCGCGGCCAAATAACTTGGTGCCGATGATTTGCTCCAGCTGGCGCACCCGATGGCTGACGGCGCTGGGGGTGACGCACAACTCTTCAGAGGCCTGGGTAACGCTGCGCAGGCGCGCCAAGGCCTCGAAGGTCAGCAGGCATTGGATGGGGGGGATGCGGGCAGTGCTCATAA
>CAMDHL010000117.1 GCA_945898105.1 Comamonas sp. lk
ATTGGCGGTTTGATTACCTCTACCTTGCTGAGTTTGTTGGTGGTGCCGGCGGTGTTTACCTATATTGATGATCTAGAAGGCTGGCTCAAGCGCATGTTGGGCAGATTGCGCAAGGGGCACAATGCGCCAACGCCTGAATTCGAACGAACAGATCCCGTATGAATGCCCAACTGAAGCTCGAAGCCCCTGTCATTGCAATATTCATCAAGGCGACCTTTTGCGCCCGGCGCCTGACAGTCACCCTTTGCGGTGTTGCTGTGCTGAACGCTTGCCTGATTGCGCAGTTGTCGCCCTGATTGAATCCTGAGGTAGCTATGGCAGATATGTCCTTGGAAGAGCGGATTAGCGCGCTGCAAGCGCAGGGTATCCATTCGGTTTTGGCTCAGTTTTGCGATATGCATGGCGTGGCCAAAGGAAAGCTGGTTCCGCTGGACAATTTGCAGGAATGGGTGGAGCAGGGTGCCGGGTTTGCCGGGCCCAGCATATGGGGCACGGGGCTACCGCGCTATGGCGCTAGCAGCGAATACTACGGTCGTGTGCAGCTAGAGAGCCTGCGTCCCTTGCCCTTTATGCCGGGCGTCGCGCATGCGGTGTGCGATGGCTTTGCGGGCGGTCAGCCGCTAAATACCTGTTCACGCCAAGTACTCAAAGCGGCCACCGACGCACTAACCCGGCGTGGCTGGACGATGTGGGTGGGCATTGAGCCCGAATTTTTTCTTTTGCGCCAGGATGCAGCAGGGCAGTGGGCTTTGGCCGATGCGCATGACACGCTGGACAAACCGTCTTACGACCTCAAAGCTATCCACCGCAATTACGCTTTTTTAGACGATATGCGGGTGGCACTGGGCGCTTTAGGTTTTCGCTTGCAGCAGATGGACCATGAAGACGCCTGTGGCCAATATGAAATCAATTACGCCCACGACGACGCGCTGGCGGCTGCTGACCGGTACATGCTGTTCAAGGTGACGGCCCATGCGATTGCGCAGCGCCACGGGCAGGTGTTTAGCAGCATGCCCAAACCGCTGGCGCATGCGCCGGGCAGTGGCTTGCATTTCCACATCAGCATTACGGATGCAGAGGGTAGGGCGGTGTTTGCCGATGCGGCGGGCAGCTTGGGCCTCAGTACGGCGGGTCACCAGTTCGCGGCAGGGCTTTTGCACCATGCCGATGCCCTGGCCGCGCTGTGTGCGCCCACGGTTAACAGCTACAAACGCCTGGCCAGCAGCCCCAGCGCCTCGGGCACGACCTGGTCGCCAGTATGGAAGGCCTATGGCGATAACAACCGCACCTGCTTGCTGCGCACCGTGGCGGGCCGCATGGAGTGGCGCTTGCCCGATCCATCCTGCAATATTTACGCAGCGCTGGCTGGGGTAGTGCATGCGGGCCTTCACGGCATTGATAGCGCCATGGTGCCGCCAGTGCCTTGCAATGAAGACTTGTACGCCCGCCATACCAGCGGCCAGCCCATGCCTGCACGGTTACCTAAAGACCTTGACGGTGCGATAGATGCGCTGCAAGCGGACAGCGTGTTGCGCGCCGCCGTAGGTGAGGCCTTTTGCGCGCAGTGGATCGGGCTCAAACGTGCCGAGTGGGACAACTATGCCCAGCACGTTAGCACCTGGGAAATGCAGCGCTACGCCGACGCGTTTTAAGGCCTCGACGCGGGGCTGATTGCGTCCTAGAAAAGCAGATGCCCGCTATTGCGCAATCCGGGAAATTGCTCTCGTTCATACCTCTGCCCATATTTCACATTGAGAAATAATAATAATTCATGGTGAAAAAATATTCCTAAGTTATTGATTTAATTGGGAAAATATTTAGTCTTATATAAGACATAAGATTGTTCCTCTGTCTTATATAAGACCTACAATTGCGGCACTGCACCATGCGCCACAGTGGCCTGGGCACTGATTAACCACAAGGAGTTTTTATGCCGCACGCACTCAATGCACAACTCAGCCGCGAACAACAAGTCGCACAACTGGAAAAAGATTGGGCCACCAACCCGCGTTGGAAAGGTATCAAGCGCGGTTACTCGGCAGCCGACGTAGTCCGCCTGCGCGGCTCTTTCCAGGTGGAGCACACGCTGGCCCGTCGTGGCGCCGAAAAACTGTGGGACTTGCTACATGACGAGCCCTATGTCAACTGTCTCGGCGCGCTGACCGGCGGCCAGGCCATGCAACAAGTCAAGGCCGGTGTGAAAGCCATTTACCTGTCGGGCTGGCAAGTCGCCGCCGACAGCAATGAATATTCCGCCATGTACCCCGACCAATCTTTGTACCCCGTAGATTCGGTGCCTAAAGTGGTTGAGCGCATTAACAATTCCTTTACCCGTGCCGACGAAATCCAATGGTCCAAAGGCGTAGGCCCTGGCGACAAAGGCTATATCGACTACCACGCGCCCATCGTGGCTGATGCGGAAGCGGGCTTTGGTGGCGTGCTCAATGCCTACGAACTCATGAAAGCCATGATCCGCTCGGGCGCGGGCGGCGTGCACTTTGAAGACCAACTGGCTTCAGTGAAAAAATGCGGCCACATGGGTGGCAAAGTTTTGGTGCCCACCACCGAAGCAGTGCAAAAACTGAAAGCCGCGCGGATGGCCGCTGACGTGTATGGGGTGCCCACCCTGGTGATCGCCCGCACTGATGCCGAAGCGGCTGATCTGGTGACCAGCGACTTCGACCCCATCGATCAACCCTTCCTGACTGGTGAGCGCACCTCCGAAGGTTTTTACAAAACCCGCAAAGGCATGGACCAGGCCGTGGCCCGCTCGGTGGCCTATGCTGAGTACGCCGATTTGGTTTGGTGTGAAACCGGCACGCCGGACCTGGACTTCGCGCGCAAATACGCCGAAGCCGTACACGACAAACACCCCGGCAAGATGCTGGCTGACAACTGCTCGCCATCGTTCAACTGGAAGAAAAATCTGGACGATGCCACCATCGCCAAGTTCCAGCGCGAGCTTGGCGCCATGGGCTACAAATACCAGTTCATCACGCTGGCCGGGATCCACAACATGTGGTACCACATGTTTGACCTGTCACAAGACTACGTTAAGCGCGGCATGACCGCCTATGTGGAAAAAGTGCAAGAGCCCGAATTCGCCGCCCGCGAGCGTGGCTACAGTTTTGTGTCGCATCAGCAAGAAGTGGGCACCGGCTACTTTGACGAAATTACCACCGTCATCCAAGGTGGCCGCTCCAGCGTCACCGCGCTGACTGGTTCGACTGAAGAAGAGCAGGTCCACTAAATCGCGGCCCCCCGCCGGGCCGTTCGCGGCTTGGGTGCTGGGCATTAGCGAAAAGGGCGGGTACGCGAGTGCCTGCCCTTTTTTTATTCCTATGAGAAAAGTATTTTTCTCATAGGAATTACATACCCGCCACCAGCCCATCGCGCCGCGTATCACTAGCTGCCACATAGCCTTCCTTGCCGGGATCGCCAGCACGCCAGATGAATTGGCCCGCCCCAAAGTCTTGGTAGCTGTCGTTCATCACTTCCATCTGGTGGCCACGTGATGCCAAACCTTGCACGGTGGCGGTGGGCATGCCGGATTCGACGTTAATGGCCAAGCCGGTGTTAAACCGCCAACGTGGTGCGTCGCAAGCGGCTTGCGGGTTTTGGCCGTAGTCCAGCATGCGCACCAAGGTTTGCATATGGCCCTGGGGTTGCATATTGGCGCCCATCACGCCAAAGCTCATCACCGGTTGGCCGTCCCGCGTCAGGAAGGCGGGGATGATGGTGTGAAACGGCTTTTTGCCCGGCGCGACCAGGTTGGCGGTGTTGAGCGCATGTGGGTCGGTGCTAAAGCCGTGGCCCCGGTTTTGCAAGCTGATACCAAACTGCGGCTCTACGCAGCCCGAGCCAAAGCCCATGTAGTTGCTTTGGATAAAGCTGACCATCATGCCGCTTTCATCGGCAGTTGTTAGATACACCGTGCCGCCCTGGGCCGGGTTGCCGGGGCCAAAGCTTTGGGCGCGTTGCATGTCGATCAATGCGGCGCGCCGGGCCAGGTACTGCGGGTCTAGCAGTTGCGCGGTGCTAAGGGCCATCGCTTGCGGATCGGCCACGTAGCGATAGACATCGGCGAAGGCGAGTTTCATGGCCTCGATTTGCACATGCTGGCTGCCCACGCCGTCGCGCGCCATGCCTGCGATATCAAAGTGTTCCAGTATGCCTAGCGCCATCAGCGCGGCGATGCCCTGGCCGCTGGGCGGAATTTCGTGCACCGTGTAGCCCCGGTAGTTATGCGCCAGTGGCGTCACCCATTCAGGTTGAAAAGCCGCCAGGTCTGAGGCGCGCAGGCTGCCGCCGTGTTCACTGGAAAAGTGCTCCAGCGCTTGGGCCATCTCGCCTCTATAAAAAGATTCGCCCAGGCTTGCTGCGATAGCTCGCAGGCCGCGTGCTGCTGCCGGAAATTGAAATAACTCGCCCACCTTTGGGGCACGTCCGTAGGGCAAAAAGTGGTTGGCAAAGCCCGGCTGGTTTTGCAGCTCGGGTGTGGCAGCGGCCCACTTTTGCTGGACCACGACGGGCACCAAATAGCCGCGTTCGGCTATCTCAATGGCAGGCTGCATCAAATCAGCGAAAGGTAGTTTGCCAAAGCGTTGGCTCATGGTCGCCCAGGCGGCGACGGCGCCGGGTACGGTGACCGCGTCCAGCCCGCGCTTGGGCGGAGTGGCCAAGGCGCTGCCGTATTTGCCGTGAAAGTAGTCCGGCGTCCAGGCCGCTGGCGCGTGGCCCGAACTGTTGAGGCCGTGTAGTTGTTGACCATCCCACAAAATGCAAAACGCATCCGAACCCAGCCCGTTGCTGACTGGCTCGCAAATCGTCAGCGCGGCGGCAGCGGCAATGGCTGCGTCCACTGCATTGCCGCCTTGCCAAAGCATGCGCAAACCCGCTTGCGCGGCCAGCGGGTGCGAGGTGCTGACGATGTTGCGGGCAAACACCGGCAGACGGGTGCTGCTGTAAGGGTTGGAAAAATCAAACTGCATGGCGTAGGGCGGCGCGGCACCGCGATGGGGTTGAAAAAGCCGCCAGGCTCAGGATGGTCTGCAAACTTGCATCATCGCTAGGAGCAAAGCGTCGTGGCGATCCATGGGCACTTTATTTACAAGCTTATCTGGATTGCTTCGCTGCGCTCTCAATGACGGCATAGGGCTTTACAAAGTATTCCTGAGGCGGCGGATGCGTGCTGGGCATCTTAGCCTTTGGCACGCCCTGCGCGCCAGAGTTGTTCAGGCGCTTAAGCGCCCCGCGAAAACCCTGGCGCCGGCTCAATGCTCTGGCGGGTGATGGGGCATGCCTCTTGCACCCGGCGATGGAAGTCCTCCATGCAATGCTCGTAGCTTGAAAGCGGGCCATTGGCAAAGCCCTGCGATTGCAGGCCTTGCTGGACGCGTTCGCTTAAGGCTTTGTCCTCGGCACTGACCTGGCGGTTGATGCGGGCATTCAGGTAGCGCAGCACTTTCATTTCGCGGCGGCTGTCGGGGCGCACATAAATCGGGTAGCGCACGGTGCAGCTGGTGGCCGTTTTGGGGAAAAACTGAAACAGGTCCATGCTGTCGCCGTAAATGTCCATGCCGGTATTAGGCGGCATCGTGAAAAACGTCCATGCGTTGCGCACAGAAGCGGGCAGGTCAGCATTGAGGCGCGGAGCCATGGCCTGGTACATGCGCTCGGCCCAGTTGCTCGATGGTTGCGCGCGCAATACGCTGGTGCTGCCGGCTACGCCGTGCGCGTTAATCGTGCCCATCATGTCGCTGTCTAACAAGCGCTGGTAGCCCGGATGGCCTAGCGGCACATGGTAATTTTCCAGGTTGTTGTCGACGCCGACTTTCCAGTTACAGGCCCAGTCCTCCACCCAGTGCGCGCCCAGGGGTACCATCTCTTGCAGACGGTAGTCTTGCAACTGGGGCAGAAATTCTTGCCATTGCGTATGTAGCGCTGGGCCGCCCGGTGTCAGTCGCACAAACACCAGGCCGCAGAGCACTTCTAGTTCCAGGGCGCGCAGGCCTAGCGTGGATTTATCGTGGTCTGCAAACGTCTCTTCGCTGGGCCGCGCGGCCAGCGGGCCTTGCAAGCTATAGCTCCAGCCGTGGTAGGGGCAGGTGAGTCGGGCTTTGCATTGGCCACTGCCGTCCAGCAAGCGCGCGCCCCGGTGGCGGCAGACATTGAGGTAGGCGCGCAGCACACCGGACTCGTCGCGCAACACCAGTACCGGGTCCGGGCCCATGTCCAGCGTGATGAAGTCGCGCGGTTGCGGCAGTTCATTGACATGGCAGGCGAATTGCCAGGACCGGCGAAATAGCGCATCCATTTCCACGCCTTGCAACTCAGCGTTCTGGTAGGTCCAGGCCGGTAGCGTAGGCCGAATGGGGAGCGTTGCGTGCTGCTGCATGTTGGTTGCCTGGGTTGCTTGTTCGTGCACTTAAAGAAGATGCGCCACCGCGTTCAGACACATGGCACGCGCTTGAGTGGCGCTGAGTGACTGCGGATCGAGCGCGGCTTGTAACCACAGCCCGGCGATTAAGGCCATCAGTGCCACCGACTGGGCGCGGGTGTCGATGTTCAAACCATTTTTATGGGCCAGACGTTCCAACACGTCTTGGTATATTTTCAAATCGAGCTGATAGAGCGCACGGTCCAGCTTTTGCAATTTTGGAGATTTGGGAATCACGCTCCAAAAGCCCAACCAGATGCGTAACTGATGAGGATTGAACATCGCTTCGTCAAAGTTTCTATTGATGCAAGAACGCAACGCGTCTCCCGGGTCGGCCATGTCTTTCATTCCATCTAGCGCGTAGGTGGTCCACTGGTCGCACAGGGTTTTATACGACTGCAGCA
>CAMDHL010000118.1 GCA_945898105.1 Comamonas sp. lk
ATTTACCAGTATCTGAACTTTGACCAGTTGGAAGAGTACGCGGATGTAGCCAAGGGCGTAACGGCCTGATTTCAAACTCAAAGCCTAGCCGGTTTAGTTCGCAGCAATGCGGGCACTGGCTAGGTTTTTTTACGTCTATTGCGATGGGCGAACCGCGCCTATGTCTTGATGGGATGCGCCTTTAAAAAGTCGCGTACTGCCGTAAAAGACGCTTCCCGCATTTCTTCGAAATAGCCATGGCGCCCGCCGGGGATCAGGTGCAGTTGCGCACCCGCAATGCGCTGCACCAGCAAATGGGCATTGGCAGCATGGTTTACCTCGTCGTCGCTGCCGTGGATGACCAGTGTGGGCGCGCTGATGCGGGGTAGGGCTTCCCAGGCGTCATGGGCTTGGCTGGCCTGGTAATGCAGGCGCCGAGCATGGGGCGGTAGCGGCGCATTCCACAGTGCAGCCATCTCGTCCACCAGTGCACTGTTTTGAGCCATCCAAGCGGGGGTGAAAGAGGTCTCTAGCAAAGCCTGCTGGTCGTTGCTTCGTAAAGCCTTGTCCACGCTCGCCGGCCGCGCGATACCGTGCGTCCCAGGCGTGGTCGCACCCAGCACGAGCGCGCCTATGCGCTCCGGAAAATCGATGGCCAACCATTGGGCCACGCGCCCTCCCATGGAAATACCGTAGGCATGGGCGTGGGCCAGGCCGCAGGCGCCCAGCACCGCTATCGCGTCCTCGGCAAAACCGCGTGTGCTGTACGCTGGTTTTTCAGGCTTGTCGCTTTGGCCCGTGCCACGATAGTCCCATACGATGACCTGAAAATGGGATGCAAAATCCACCGCTACACGTTTCCATTCGCGGTGGTCGCAGGACTGACCGGCCAGTAGCAGCAGGGCAGGCCCCTGGCCTTGGCATTGGTAAAAAAGGCGGGTACCGTCTTGGCTGGTGGCAAAAGGCATGGTCTTGTAGGCTAAGGGAATCGGCTCACGTGGATTATCCGGTGTCACTTGCGGCCCCTGCATAGCTTAGATACCCCGCTTAGTCACCTCGTCCGCCCGCGCGCGCAGCAATGCGCCACTGCCTTGGTGCTTGGGTCGGGCAGGGCGCTTAGACTGCGACCTCTTTCGATACCTTTTTTGCACGGCCATGACCCCTACAACGCTTTTGCAGCACTACGACAGCGCCGCCTTGTGGCCCGCCGTTCTCTCGGATACATCTGCCTACACTCTGGCTGCCGCCTACCAGGATGCCCTCGCATTGCGTAGCTTGCGGTTGGCGCGCGGGGAAAAAGCGCGGGGTTTCAAGCTTGGCTTTACCAATCGCAGCATCTGGCCGATCTACGGCGTCTATGCACCCATCTGGGGCACTGTGTATGACAGCACTTTGCAGGTAGGTGAGGGCGAGAGCCGATTGCCGGTAGCCGGGCTGTGCCAGCCGCGCATTGAGCCGGAAATCGTGTTCGGCATTCGCTACACCCCGGTGGCGGGGGCGAGTTTGGAGGACTTATTCGATGCCATCGAATGGCTTGCGCCCGGATTTGAATTGGTACAAAGCCACTTGCCGAACTGGAAATTCAAGGCGCCCGATGCGGTGGCCGACGGTGGCCTGCACGGGCGATTGGTCGTGGGTCCAAGGCTCGCGCTGCGCAGCTTCGCGACCAGTGCATCAGAGCTCGTACAGCGCCTTGCCCAAAGCACTGTCCGCTTGGTATGCGACGGCAAGTTGCAATTGCAGGGCCAGGGCAGCTTGGTGCTGGACAGTCCCTTACAAGCTTTGCATCACTTTTTAGCCGACTTGCACGCTTGCCCTGGTGCACCCGCGTTGCTGCCTGGCGATGTAGTCACCACCGGCACTTGGACCGATGCGCTGCCGGTGCAAACCGGTCAGACCTGGCGCGCTGAGTTTGATGCGCCCATCCCCGCCTTGCAACTGCAATTGGTTTAAATTCTTGCTGATGAATTTCGTATTTCCCAGCGTTGTGGCGCGCTTCACCCTGGGCTTGAGTACTATCGCGCGATCCCATACACAGGATGCTTTTGAGGATGATCTATGCCACTGAGCCCTGAACAATTGGACCACCTACGTAGCAAATACAGCGGTAATGCTGCTGATATGCACGACCCGCGTTTTCAGAAAGTGGCCCAGACTATTTTTTCGGAGGGCGGTACACGCGCAGCACCCTATAGCGGTATTCCCACCTTGTTGTCAGCGCCGGCATTTGCGGTAGACCCCAAGACGCCGGATTTTGGTAACTTGCAAGTGGCGCTGATGGGTGCACCCATGGACTTGGGTGCGAGCAATCGGCCCGGCGCGCGCTTTGGCCCGCGCGCACTTCGTGCTATCGAGCGCATCGGACCTTACAACCATGTGCTCGAGGTGGCGCCGGTCCATGCGCTGCGCGTCGGCGATGTAGGCGATGTGCCGTTTCGCAGTCGTTACAGCCTGCCGATGTGCATAGAAGACCTGGAGCAGTGGTACCGGCACGTTGCAGCGCAAGGCGTGCTTCCTCTGACGGTAGGCGGCGACCATTCCATCACCTACCCGATCATGAAAGCGCTGGGTGCAAAGCAGCCGCTGGGCATGGTGCATATCGACGCCCATTGCGACACCGGTGGCGAGTTTGACCAGACGCGCTTTCACCATGGTGGCCCCTTCCGCCTAGCGGTGCTCGATGGGGTGTTAGACCCGACGCGCTGTATCCAGATAGGTATCCGTGGATCTTCTGAATACTTGTGGGAATTTTCCAAGGACGCCGGCATGACGGTCATCCATGCGGAGGAAGTATCTGCGCTAGGTGTGGCTGAAATCGTGCGCCTGGCCCGTGAAGTCGTTGGCGACGGACCTACCTACCTTAGCTTTGATGTTGATGGCCTGGACCCGGTCTATGCGCCGGGAACGGGAACTCCAGAAATTGGTGGCCTTACCACGCGCGAGGCCTTGGCGGTTTTCCATGGTCTCAAGGGCCTTAACATTTGCGGCGGCGATGTGGTGGAAGTGGCGCCGCAGTACGACCCGAGTACCAACACGGCGCAAGCTGGCGCGCAAATGTTGTTTGAAATTTTGAGCCTCATGGCTTTCAGTCCCACACTAAAACCTTAGGTGGCTTGGGTCCTCAAGCCTACTGCAGCGCAGAAGGCAAGCCGTTTTTACGGACTAGGCTCAGCCCTGCGCCGCCTCGGGCGCAGGGTCCCGGTAATAAACCTCTACTGCGCCTTTTAGCGTAATCATTAAAGGCTTGCCTTTGCGGTCGCGCGCCTTGCCTGCAGCCACCTTAATCCAGCGCTCACTAATGCAGTACTCCTCCACATCGTTACGTTCCTTGCCGTTAAAGCGAATGCCAATGTCATGTTCAAACACCGCCGCGACATAGTATTTACTTTGCGCGTCGGTAGACAAACGGTCGGGAAGTGGGATGGGTGTGGGGGTCATAAAGCGCGTGCTGAAGGTTCTGGTTCAAGGCGCATTCTCGCAAATCGCCAAAGTTAACCGTAAAACTCTAACGGGCGCCCGCTTGCTCGGCTTGCGCAGCTGCCGGCACTGGCACTGGCACCGTTGCTGATAGCTCGTCCGGCAAAAATCCGCCGGACTGGCGTTCCCACAGTGCCGCGTAGAGCCCGCCGAGTGCAAGCAGTTCGGCGTGGGTACCGCTCTCGACGATGCGCCCCTCGTCCAGCACGACCAAGCGGTCCAAGCGCGCGATGGTGGATAGACGATGGGCAATGGCGATAACGGTTTTACCGTCCATCAGGCCAAGTAGCTGTTCCTGAATCGCCATTTCGACCTCGCTGTCCAAGGCGGAGGTGGCTTCATCCAGGATCAGTATGGGTGCGTCTTTCAAAATCACGCGCGCAATAGCGATACGCTGGCGCTGGCCGCCCGATAGTTTGACGCCGCGCTCTCCGACGCGCGCCTCCAACCCCTTGCGTCCCTTCATGTCCTGCAGTCCTTGAATGAATTCCCAGGCCTGCGCTTTGCGTGCCGCCGTTTCAATTTGTGCATCGCTGGCCTGTGGCTTGCCGTAACGGATATTCGCCGCGATGGAGCGGTGTAGCAGCGATGTGTCTTGTGTCACCATGCCGATGTTTTCGCGCACGCTATCCTGCGTGGCCAGCCCAATGTCCTGGCCGTCGATCAGGATGCGACCTTGTTGCGGTTCGAAAAAACGCAACAGTAGATGCACCAGTGTGGATTTGCCTGCCCCAGAGCGTCCGATCAGGCCGATGCGTTCGCCGGGGCGGATGTGCAGGTCTATTTCCTTCAACACCTGTTTGCCGCCCTGGTATGCAAAACTCAGCTTGTCAAATCGCACTTCGCCTTGGCTGACGAGCAAGGCTTGGGCGTCGGTCTTGTCTGCCATATTTAAAGGTTGGGCAATGGTTTCCATGCCTTCTTGTACTACGCCCAGATTTTCAAAAATTCCCGCCACTTCCCAAGACACCCATCCCGCCGCCGTGGTGATTTGCCAGGCCAGAGGCAGGGCGGTGGCAAAGACGGCGACATCCAGACTGTGCGCCTGCCACAGGTATAAGCCGACCGCGGCGGTGCCCGCTAGCATCAAGGCGTTCATCATCCATAGCGTAAATATGAACAGTGTCACCATGCGCATGTGCTGAGAAACCGCATGCAAATGGGTATGAATGACATCCCGTACGTGGCGGTCCTCATCGCTGGGGCGGGCAAATAGTTTGACCGTCAGGATATTGGTATAGCTGTCCACCACCCGGGCCACCAGGCGCGAACGCTGCTCAGAACTGAGTTTGGACAAGTCCCGCATGCGCGGCACAAAGTAGTACAAAAAACCAATGTAGGCGGCAAACCAGCAAATAGTAGGAATTGCCAGACGCCAGTCGGACAGGCACATGAGTACCACCGTAGTCAGCCCATAAATCAGGATGTACCAAACGGCGCGCACCCCGGATACCGCGCTTTCGCGCAGGGAATTGCCGGTTTGCATCACCCGGTTGGCAATACGCCCGGCAAAGTCATCCTGGAAAAAAGGCCAACTCTGGCGAACTACATGCCAGTGGTTTTGCCAGCGCACCATGCTGGTAAACGCCCCCATCACGGCGTTAAAGCGCAACAGGCTGTCCAATAAAAGCGCTGCCGGTCGCAGCACCAGTAAAAAGACCAGCATCCACAGCAGCATGGGGGTGGCCTCGCGAAGTGCGCTTTCCCGGTCACCGGCTGTCATAAGCCCGACCAACTTACCGATCAGTACCGGCATTACCGTGTCGCTTAGCGCAACCAGTAGGCAGCTAACGAGCATAGCCAGGAACAGACTTTTTGATTGGCGTATGAAATGCCAATAAAAGGCCAGAAGCTGATTGGGCGGGCTGTCCTGCGGTGGAAATTCGGTCGGCTGGATACGCGACTCGAAAAATTGAAAAAGGGCCTGCCACATGGCACTACTTTATCTTAGGCATGCGAGCGTTGGGCGTCTGGGGGAGCAAGGCCTAAGGCGCGGCGGGCCCCTTTGATGTAAAGCGCCTTAGCCACAAGCCCTACTTCGCAATGGATGGCGAACTCCGAAAATCACACCGTGAATTCAAATAAGCGTTGAAAGCTAAACGCAATGCTAGCCATCAGTACGGTGGTGCCAAACATCAAAGAGGCGCCTAGCCCCAGCACTGTCAGGCCGTTAGTTTGGCCTGCGGCATCTTCCGGGTCTGCCTGCGGGTTAAAGCGTGTGTTCCATGTCGGTGCATCCATCAAACCATAGCGGATGGCCATCAGTGAACAGGCGGCTAGAGCAAAGCCGCCAAAGGGAATCAGAGCCCAGCTCCACAAGTCGTCCAAACCCAGCGTGCGAGCGCGTGCAACGCCGTACCAGCCCACCAGCGAGGGCACCAGGGTGAGCCACGCCCAGCGGTCGTAGCGTCCGGCTAGATAGAAGCGTTGCAGGCCCAAAGAGCCAAGTAACAGAGTGAGCCAGACTGCCAAGGTTTTGTTTTTCATAGCGTGCATTGTCGTTGTTGGCGCCTCTATGGTGCCGGACGTCCGAATGCCAGGTTCAGGCCTTGGAGTCGCGTGTTCAAAACGCTCCCAAGGGTCAGCGGGATAGTAAAAACAGCGTCGGAAGACTTAACGCCCTGGGGTCGGGCGCCGCAATCCGGTAGCTTCCTAGGAAAAGGCTCGGGCCGTCCAAATCCAATTCCAGCGCTTAGCACGCGAGGTGATCAGGCGGCTGCCGGTCACCCGCACCAAGTTGACATTGCATAAGGACCACGTCGAGCCAGCGTTCGAACTTCCAACCGCAGGCGTTGAGCACGCCTGCGTGGGCAAAGCCGCAAGCGCTATGCACCCCAACAGAGGAGTGGTTGCTAGAGTCGCCGATGACGGCTATGAGCTTGCGTACACCAGCACGCTCAGCGCTGGACATCAGTTCGGTGAGGAGCATGCGCCCCCAGCCTTTGCCGGCGGCCTGCGGGCTCAGGTAGAGCGAGTCTTCGGCAGAAAAACGATAGGCAGGACGTGGTTTGAACCAGTTGCAATAGGCAAAGCCGGCAACTTCCCCTGCGTCCTCCAAAACGAGGTAGGGCAGGCCCTTGGACAACACGTCCGCCCGCCGCGCCTGCATGTCCGCTTCGCTGGGCGGATCGATTTCGAAAGTGCCTGTTCCGTGCAGCACATGGTGGCGGTAAATACCGGTGATTGCCGCTATGTCGGCGTCCGTGCTGGGGCGGATTAGAGGCATGGTTTGGGAAAAGATATAATCGAGGGCTATTCTGAGTGTCACTGGCCGGGTGGTCAGTTGCGTGTCTCAACTCCGAATTTTATGGTTGAAACTCATTTCAATCTCCCCAAAGGATGAATCATGGTCGTTATTCGACTCGCC
>CAMDHL010000119.1 GCA_945898105.1 Comamonas sp. lk
ATAGCGACCCGGACGCAGGCCCGCGCGGTGCCCAGGGCGTGCCCCTGAGCGCTGGCCGGTCGATAGCCGTCGATCCCGGCAGCATTCCTTATGGCACACCGGTATGGATCAGTTCCAGTGGACCCCAAACCCAGTTGCAACAACTAGTCATCGCCCAAGACACCGGCAGCGCCATCACCGGCGCCGTGCGGGCGGACTATTTTGCGGGATCGGGCGCGCAAGCGGGCGACTTGGCTGGGCGTCTTAAGCAGCCCTTGCAGATGTGGGTTTTGTGGCCTAAATAAAGCCTATGCGCCTTGCTGTGCCTGGGGCGAGGTGCGTGCGCTTCAGGCGCGCATACGCTGCATCGTTTTTTCAGCTTCACCCATGGTCTGCAGGGCCTTGAGGTCTTGCAAAATACTTTGCCAGTGGCACCAGATCAGATGATGCCCTGCGCCTGGGACTAGATTCATAGGGACGCCGCCTAGAGCCTTTGATAGCGCCTGCGCTGCGTGCCAGTGGATTGCCGGATCAGCGTCGCCGTGCCAGATTTTGCAGGGCATCGAGGGCGCGGGCAAATGCTGTTTCCATCCGAGCAAAGCCTGCATGCCGTCCTTTGCAATCACTTCCGGGTCACGCTGCACCTCTTTCAGAAGCACTTTGGCGCGCTGATTTATGAACAAGGGGTTATTAAACAGGGCGACTTCCGATTCGGGCACATCCGACAAAAAAGGTTGAAGAAAAGAAAAAACATCCTTGCGCACACTTTTGACCAAAGTTCGCGTCAGCGTGGGCAGTAAGCTGGGTGTAAAAAGCGCCACCATCAATATCAAGCGGGTTTTGGGTGCATAAAAGCGCAAATCGGTCACATCTCGCACAGACGTAATCGGAGATGCGAACAATAGCGCCCGTACACGCTCACCCATATGCGATGCCAAAGCGAGCGCATAAGGCGTCCCCATTGACCAACTCAGCACGCTGAACTCGCCAATCCCAAGCTGTGTCAGCATGTGGACCACATCGCTTGGCCAGTCCTCGGTCTGGCCAAGCGGGTGCGGGTCGGAATCGCCACAACCGGGCCGGTCCGGGATGAGCAAGCGTAAGCCCAAAACCGTGAGCACACGATCGTCGGGCGGCCGGTCATGCTGCCCATGCAAAAACGCATGACAAAACACCACCGGCCAGCCCTGCGGGTCGCCACTGTCAGACCAGGCCATCAAGCGTCCATCCGGCAAGCGCAGGCGGGCGCCAGGCAATAGGCTGCTTGCACTAGCCAGCGCATTTTGAAGATCAGCGCGGCGCGCCAGTGCAGCCGGCTCGGCTTGTCCCAGATCCAGCCACAAGGGGCTGGCATAGATCGCCTGCAACAGCTCCGGTTGGCGCCTGACGCCTACCTTAGCAAACACTTTTTTGAGCTGGGTCTTGGCGGTATTGCGGCTGATGCCCAAGGTCTGGGCGGCCTCCTCTACGGCCTGACCCAAAGCCAGCTGCTGTGTCAATCGCGCCTCCGCGGGACTAAGGTTAAAAAAGGCACCCAAGGCATCTTCGGATAACGCGCGGCTGCCCGGACTGGCCGCCAGCACCATAACGCGACCCGCAGCTTTACCAGCCCCGAAGTGGCTTATCCACAAGGACAGGCCTGCGCCCGGCGCAGCGCTATGCCCGGCAGCGCCCCGCGAAGCCAGTGCCGCTGCATCTGCATGAGGCAAGCGAATGCAAGCATGGTCTTGCTGACGCGTTAGGACCTGAGCTATCGCATGGGGCAATTGCTGGGGCTGTTGAGATACAAGGCGGCCATCCTGCAAGGCCAATCCGGCGCCGGTTTGCAGCAAGGCCAGCATCGCCCGGTTCATGCTGATGGCCATACCCTGCGCGTCGACGATGGCCATGCCCAATGGCAGGCGGTCCATAACACGCTCGAGCAAGTCGCGCTCGATTTCTGTTTCCTGCAAAGCGCGCTGCATTTCCTGGCTGCGGGTGAAGTGGGGCGCTAGGCAGGCTAACAAATACTGCTCGGCATCGCTGGGCTCCATTGACAGCGGCAAAGCCTGTAGATCTTTCACGCCCCTCAAATACCCACTGGCCGGTAGCACCAGGGCGCCAGCCTTGGACTCCAGCACCAACGTTGCCAAGCCTTCCAGCAACTGCGGCCACAGGCTTTCGTCGCTGGAGGTTTCGTAAATCAAGCCGATAACGGCGGAAAGGCGTTCGGCAAAGCCGGTGTACTGAGTTTGCATGGTTTACCTGTCTTAGGGCGTAGGCACTTGGCTTGAAAACGTGTTGCGCGAGGCGCCTGCCTCTGCAAAAGCATCACCTTTTTGGGTGATTTCTATGAATTTCTGACATTTCCTAGGTTTTAAAAATCGCGTTTGACGCTTCAAGCAACTTAGCATGTTTATAACAAAAATAAAAATCATTTTTATTTGTTATTTAATTAAAAGGGTCTGAAATGAAAAAAATTGCACTTGTTTTGGGTGGCCTCAGCCTTGCGGTGCTGGTGGCTTGTGGCGGCGGTGGCAGCGGTGGCGGTGGCGGTGGCGTCAAGGATGAATCCAACGGCACCAGTACGCCAGTCACCTTATCCATCACTGCGGCCAAGGGCCTGGCGATGGTCGGCGCTACTGTTACCGTCACCGATGCCAACGGTACGCCATCGGCTTGCTCCGGCACCACCGACAAAGACGGCAAGCTCAGTTGCACCTTGCCCGCCACCTTCACTGCGCCCTTTGTCATCATGGCGCAACTCGGCGCCGACAAGCAGTACAGCGTGGTGCCGACGGATGGCTCCAACTCTGTGAACGTAACGCCCCTGACCACCGTCGTAGTGGCAGGACTCTCCCAGACTGGCGACCCGGCGCAGTTTGCCAGTGAAGTGAAAGCCGACAGAACCAAGGCCAGTGCTAAAGCGATCAATAACCAGGTGGATCAACTCAACACCAACTTGCGCGCAGTGATTGATGCCACTGTAGGCATAGGCAATACGCTTGACCCCATGGCTGATGAACTCGAGGCCAATTCCGGCGTGGGGCATGACAAATTGCTCGATGCCGTCAAAGTCGTTGTCACTCTGCCCAATGGAGCAGTCAAAGCCAAACAGGAGATCAGTCTCAAAGACAAACCGGATGCTGTGATCACCATCAGCAAAGACGCTTCAGCCTCAAAGCCAGTGCCAATCACTAGTGTGCAAATGGCTGCGGCCAAAACGGAGGCCGATAAGGGTTCAGCACCATTGGTTGCGGACTTGATGAGCCGCATGAATGCTTGCTATGCCTTGGCGGCAGTCGATCGTGTCGGCAAAACTGACGGAACGGGTGTCGCCACCGATGTAAAAGCCGAGGCCTGCAAAAACTTGTTTGTAAGTAATAACCCGGCTCTCTTCAAAAGTGGTGGCGCCGCAGTCGGTGCCAAGGCCGCGTTCAAGAGTTTGTTCAGCGATCAGGCCACAGGCTTAGTTTTTGACCGTGGCAACCTGGAATACGTTATCCGCAACGACGGCTCCGCTAACAACGGGTACTGGGTCGTGAGCTACCGCAGCACGGACAAGGGTAAAAACATTAGCTACGGCAATTTCGCTCTTAAAAACGAAAGCGGAGTGCTCAAACAAGCGGGCAACCAATACGACCACGACGCCAGCGTGTCGTCTTTTGTGCAGGACCGCGAGTTCATTAACGACTCCAGTGCCAGTTACCTGTCCACCGGCTACAACTTGACGGTGTCAGACAAAGTCGAGGCCGGCGTATCGATTTACAAACAGGTGACCGTCACTTCGCCCAAGGGTAAGCAATTGTTTTTGAAACCTACCCCCGGATGCAGCAACCTCGGCCTATTCAATGGAAGCAAAGTAACCTGCACGAGTTTTGTGCGTCTGAATTACGGCTACAAAGACGTTTCTAAGACGGGTGACATTCCAGCATTAGAGCGAAATATCCTCTTCTTTGTTCCACTTGAAACCAAATACAGTGACGCAGATTTGGCCGCTATTCCAGACCAAGGAACTTGGACTTTCAAAATTGAGTTTGCCGATAGTACTAAAGCTGCAGTAACGCAGCTGCACCGCACACTTAGCCGCGCGCCCACTCTGGGCGAGTTGCGCAAAACCGTGTTTGCAGACTTGACCAGCAAAGCCAAAACCGACGTGGTTAGCGACACCAAGGCCAGCGGAGCCTATGTGTTTGGGTCGCGTGAAGATGCGGACCTGTCGTTCGCTGATGGCGCAGATTATTGGACGGTGCCGAGCGGTGCTGCTGCTCCTACCAACATCAAAATTTATGGCCGTGCTCCTACTGACAACAATGCGCTTGACAATTCATTTGACGATGCGACCAATGTATTGGCATCAGCCCGCAGCGCGCAAATTAAGTGCAGCCGACTGAGCAACGCCGACAATCATTGCGAGAGCAGTGTCGTCGTTGGTGCAAGCGGTTTCTATGCCGCCGGGGCACGTGCCACCGATCTTCA
Source organism: Comamonas sp. lk (assembly GCA_945898105.1). GTDB lineage: Bacteria > Pseudomonadota > Gammaproteobacteria > Burkholderiales > Burkholderiaceae_C > Allorhodoferax. The sequence goes on from CAMDHL010000119.1 coordinate 4,438, forward strand.
GCTCAACGCCAATTTGCCAGGCAATGTAACGCGCTCCAAGCACTTTGCGCTGTATTACCCCAACCCTGCATCCGCTACATCCGCTAAAAATTTGGCTGATTTTGCAGGCACTTACAGCATCACCGCCGATTGGCAAGCCAAAGGCAGCGATCGAAATTCAGACGAGTCTGGTAGCGATACCGGTACAGTGGTGATCAATGCCAATGGCACTGTTGATTCTTGTAGCGTCGGGGTCTTCATTCAATGCAGCGGTGGGTTTACGCTCAATGCCAATAAAGATGGCGTGACGTTTTCTATCCCAGCAAGTGGCGGAACCATATCGGGCACATTAAGCGGAACGGTTAACAGCAGCTATGTTCTCAGCGGCACCTTAAGTGGAACCGATGCCGCAGACAAGTCCACGCTCTCAGGTACATTGACTGGCAAAAAGAAATAGCCTTTCCGTAGACCCAAACGCCTCAGTTCTAGGTGCTTGGGGCACACTACGCCGTGACAAAACCACCGCCTTCTGCGGTGGTTTTTTCATTGCAGCAAGGGTCTTACCTGGGCTGGAGGGTAGTCGCCACCAGCAAGAAATTGCACAAGGCCTGCAGCAGCTTTGCTGTTTACACTGCGCCCATGCGCAAGCACCCCACTTGTAATTTCAACGTTGCCGCGATGGGCCTAACCCACCATGCGTGCGCGCTGCATCATCCAATGCCGCACTGCTATGGTTGAACTAGGCCCGCACAGCAAGAGCTTTCCACTTGGCGCGCAGCCCGGCGCCTTGGCTGACATCGCGCAGCGCGGCTGGAATATGCTTGCTAATGACCTGGCCTTTCCGCTGGCGGTGCTCAAGCGCAGTGCTTTGATGCATAACCTGCGCTGGATGCAGGATTTTGCGCAGCGCAAGGGCGTGCACTTGGCGCCGCACGGTAAGACCAGCATGTCGCCCGAGCTATTTGCCATGCAGCTTGCCGCAGGCGCCTGGGGCCTGTCTTTTGCGACGGTGTTTCAACTGGGCGTGGGCGTAGCGGCCGGTGTGCGGCGCGCCATCATCGCCAATCAGGTGCTGGGCGCGGCTGACCTGGCGGGGCTGCAACACCTATTGCGCCAGCATGCTGATTTGCGGGTGTGGTTTTTGGTCGACTCCATCGCACAGTTGCGCTTGATTGAAGCCTGGGCAGATACGCAAGCCGAGTGCCAGCCTTTTGATGTGTTGCTAGAAATGGGCATCCCCGGCCAGCGCACAGGTTGCCGCACATTAGATGAAGCTTTGGCGCTGGCCCAGGCGCTTGCCGCATCCAAGTCAGTGCGCCTGGGCGGCGTAGAGTGCTACGAAGGCCATGCCGCCGTTTGCGACCCCGAGTTGGACCCGGTCGCGGTCAGCGCGCTGGTACGCCGTGTGCTGGAAGTAGCACGTGCCTGCGATACGCGCGACGGGTTTGCGCCGGGCGAAATCATTGTGTCGGCCGGCGGCTCGGCGGTGTTTGACCTGGTCTTGCCGCTGCTGCAAGCGCAGGGTTTGTCGCAGCCGGTATGCGGTGTATTGCGCTCAGGTTGCTACCTGACGCACGACCACGAACACTACCGCCATTACCTGCGCCTGGTGGAGCAGCGCGAGGGGCTGAGCGACTCGCTCTTGCCCGCGCTAGAAGTTTGGACCCTAGTGCAATCCGTACCCGAACCCGGCCTAGCGCTGCTGAGTTGCGGCAAGCGCGACATCTCTTACGACATCGCCCTGCCAACGGTGCAATGGCACGCCAATGCGCAGGTTCGCAGCCTGCAGGACGCGCAAGCATCGCCTCCCAGCTGGCACATCAGCGCCCTGAACGACCAACATGCTTTTATGCGCTTTGACCCTGCCGGGCCGGTGCCGGTGGTGGGCGACCGTGTGGCCCTTGGGCTTTCGCACCCCTGCACCACCTTTGACAAATGGCGCTGGATGCCTGTGATTGAAGACGACGGGGCTATCAGCGGCGCGATACACACTTGCTTTTAGTTTGACTACACTGCGCAACAGGCGCAGTCCTCCTACCCGGAGACCGCTGCACAGACTGCTGCCCACAAGGCGGCCCCACTACCCCAGGAGTCCCCCACCATGAACGCCCCGCTGCATCCCGACCAGCTACGTGCCGCATCCGTCACGCTGGACGACAAATACACCCAGACCACCGGCCAGGCTTTTATGAGCGGCGTGCATGCGTTAGTGCGCCTACCGATGATGCAGCGCGTGCGCGATATGGCAGCGGGCAAAAACACCGCAGGTTTGATCAGCGGCTACCGCGGCTCGCCGCTGGGCAGCTACGAT
>CAMDHL010000120.1 GCA_945898105.1 Comamonas sp. lk
TGCAGCGGCATTACTTTGCTTGTGTGGCTTCGGCGTAGCAGTTATGTATGGCGTCATTCCCACTGGGGACAACGCGGTGCAGCAATTACGCGCGCTTTTAAAAGGCGAAAAATCTGCGAGCCAGGCATCCGAAGTATCAGCGGCAAGCCCCGCTGCTTCAGCCACAACGGTTGCCGCAGCCTCGCCCGCTGCGCCAGCCGCTCCAGTTAGCACAGTTGCAGTAACGCCCGTGGCGACACCCACACCTGCACCCCTCAAACAGCTCGAAGAAGTAGAAACTTTTGTTCCTTCGTCCGGCCTACGCAGCAAAGCGCCTGTTGTCGAAGCACCGGTGGTCAAAGAAGCGGCCAAGGCCCCTGACGAAGCAAGCGTGGCCCAAAACCAAGCAGGTCAGGCCTGGGTGCGGCAAATGCCAGCCGGCACCTTCTTAGTCCAGCACACGATTGTCCCCAGCTATGCCGAGGCCAACGCTTATATGCAAGCGCATCCCAACCTCAAGCGCGCACGTATTGTGGCCAATTACCTGCCGAATCTGCCGACCTTACAGTTCTCGGTGGTGTCGGGCCCCTTCGGCACTCTGGGCGATGCAAGCGCCTATGCGGACAGCGCGGGAGTTCCCAAAGACCCGCAAATCCGTTCGGCGCGCTTCATGAAAGAGCAGTTTTCGCAAGATAACTTGGTCAGTCCCGGCCCCAGGCGCGCGGAGAATAAGCGATGAGTGAACCAGAATTTTTCCCCAGCCATGCCCCCCACAAAGTGGAGATGCCCGAAGGCAGCAATGTGGCCAAAAGCAAATCGGCCCAAGTCGGAACGGACATACGCCGTGTCGATAAGCACGAACAGATAGAAGGTGAGGATCTGGAAGTTCATCCGGACAACACTATTCTTTTGCAAAGTAGCGCAGGTGCTGCCAGCAATATTGTCAAGCTGCCGCCGCAGGGAAAGAAAGAGCTAAAAACGGTTGCGATCGCGTCTCCCAAGGATGCTGCTAAGGCAATAACCAGCGACGCCGCGGCAATTGCGCCGGGCGATGCGATCGCAGAATTCGAAACCGAAGAAATGGTCGAAATGGATTTCCCCGCCCGGGTGATCCAACTCAAAATTGAAAATGACAAGATTCGTGAAGAACTCAAAGCACTCGACTCGCTCATCAATGGCCGCTAAGTACGCCCAAGCTATAAAGAGGACCCCGCCATGGCTGATACACCAACCGCACTAACCCCTGACGAAGCTTCTGCACTGGAAGCGATTGGCGGCATGCCAGCCGATGCCCCTGCTGCGGATCCGCCACCGACGGAATTTGTAGCAGAGCCAGCACTAGAGCCCATCCTCGTGGAAGAAGAACACGTGCACGAACACGGAAATGAAGGTGGTGCGCTACACAGCGGTCCTGCGGATAACCACCACGCGACTCACGAAGCTGCGCACCAACCCCCTCAAGAAGACGCCGAAATGGCGGAAATGAAGTCGACCATGCTGGACTCGGCTGAATTGGCCAACCGCGCTGCTGGAATGGCTGCAAAGTCAGCCGGTGACATGCATAAAGCATCTACCGAATTAATCGAAAGCGCCTCCGGCCAAAAGATCTACCTGATCATTGTGCTGGCCGTTTTCGGCTTGCTGATCGTCATGGCGATCAGTATCTTTGCATTTATGTCGTTCCGTCTTCAGCAACGTGTGGCGCAGGCTGATGCCATGCTGCTGGCAGTGGGCAAACGCGTGATCGCGATGGATGAATCCTTGGAAATGTTCACCGGCCACGGCGAAGCACTGCGCGAAGTGGCCAGCAAACAAGACGCCATCATCAGCGCGCAGACGAAGATCGAATTGCGGTTGGACGAAGTCATGCGCGGGGTGCAAATGGCGGCCGACTCGATCGCCAAACCAGCCGCTGGCAGTGACAAAGATAAAGCGCCCGATATGGCCAAGCTCCTCAAAGAGCTGGACGGCAAGCTACAAGCCCAAGCAACGGCTATCAACAATCTGAGCAGCCAGGTCCGCTCGGTTGGCAGCCCTGCTCCTGCACGGGTGGACCCAGCTGCCGTGCGCAAAGAGGCTGAGGCCTTGGTGCGCCAACTCAAGGCAGCAGAAGCGAGCGTCAAACCGCCCCCCGCCGCAGCGCCTGCAGCAGCGCCCAAGGCGCCGGAAAAGCCGGTGGAAAAACTAATTCAGTACCCACGGGTTCAAGGCCCCGGCAAAACGCCAGACGGGCAGTAAAGACCAAGTTGGGCGCGCATCAAAGGGTGCGCGTGGGCAAAAAGCACGGGGCCGAGGCGTCCCTGCTGGCCGACCCGCTTTAAACGCCCTCGCGTAAGCCGAATTTTTGGATTTTCTCGATCAGCGTCGTGCGCTGTACGTTCAAGATACGTGCAGTCTGCGAAACATTGCCGTTGGTACGGCTGAGTGCCTGGGCGATCAGATCGCGCTCGATTTCGGCCAAGCGGTGTTTCAGGGACAAACCTTCGGGCGGCAAGACCGGCAGGGCTTGCGACATAAAGGTCATCTGCTCTACCTGATTGGGCATCTCCTCGGGATCCTCTTCCTCGCCTAACTCGTCAAACAAACCGCCAGAGGTCGGACCGTCCAGCCAAGTCCCGGGCGCTAGCGCCGGGTCCATTTGCGGCAGCTCACCCGAGTCGGCTAGCGCCTTATAGGCGAGCATTCCTTTGGGAAGAAGGCTCTTCGAAAAATTCTTCAATTCCAGACACTGGCCGGAAAACAGGGTGCTGAAGCGGTCGATCAGATTCGACAACTCGCGCACATTGCCAGGCCATGGGTAGGACTGCAAGGCGTAGGTGAAATCGGGCGCGAAGGTGATGGGCTTTTCGCCGCTGGCGGCGTGGTGCTTGGAAAAGAATTGCAACAGCAAGGGCACGTCGTTTGCGCGCTCACGCAGCGGGGGGGTGTTAAGCGGCAGGACGTTGAGGCGGTAATACAAATCTTCGCGAAAACGGCCAGCGGCGATTTCGGCCTCAAGGTCGCGGTGGGTCGCCGCTATGACGCGCACGTCAATTGGAATCGGCTTGGTACCACCGACCGGATCAATGACCCGTTCCTGCAAGACACGCAGGAGCTTGACCTGTAATTCCAGGGGCAAATCGCCGATTTCGTCCAGAAATATGGAACCATTGTGGGCCAACTCAAAGCGGCCAACGCGGTCGGTCACGGCACCGGTAAAGGCACCCTTGCGGTGGCCGAAAAGCTCGCTCTCTATTAGGTCTTTGGGAATGGCGGCGCAATTAATGGGCACAAAATTGGCCGCAGCGCGGTGGGACAAATCATGCAGCGACCGGGCGACGATTTCCTTGCCGGTACCGCTCTCGCCGGTAATCAATACGGTGGAACTGGATGCGGCGACCACCGGCAACAAGTCGCGGATGGCCCGGATGGCATCACTTTCACCTATAAAACTGATAGCGTTTCGCGACATGGAGCCTTATTAGGGACGGGCCCGGCGATCAAATGCGATCGCAGTTTCGTGGGCTGGACGTTAAAATCATACCAGTAAGTGTCAGTTTTCAGACAGTCCACAGCTGTTTTTTTACGTTTTTCGCGTTTTGTTTCACACATTACACGCATTACCCGCTGGAAATACGTTTTTTAACAAATTTATGTTAGTTGGTACGCAAACTGCATAATCCACCAAAGACAAACGACCGCATGGTTGGCAAAAAGGTTTCTTGCCGCTGCCATGCCCCCAACTCAGACCCCACGCGTGACCGAACTAGCTCCTGATTTGCAACTCGCTGCGCTCAACAACTTGGGCCTGATGTACGCCAAAGGCCAGGGTGTGGAGCAGGACTTTGCGCGGGCGCTGGACTGCTATCAACAGGCAGCCGAACGAGGAGTGGCGCAAGCGCAGTCCAACCTGGCGGTGATGTTCGCCCATGGGCAGGGCGTAGCCCAGGACTTTTCGCAGGCGCACAAGTGGTATCGGGCGGCCGCGGAACAAGGGCTGCCCTATGCCCAGACCAATTTGGCGGTGATGTATGCGAACGGCCAAGGCGCCGAGCGCGACTACCAACAAGCCCTGAAGTGGTACCAGGCCGCTGCCGAGCAAGGCGACACCAGCGCGCAGCGCGGTTTGGGCGTCATGTATGCCAATGGCCAGGGCGTACCCCAGGATTTTGAGCGCGCCATGCAGTGCTACCAAGGCGGGGCTGCCAGCGGCGATGCGGCGGCCCAGTACGGTATGGGCGTGATGTATGCCAACGGGCACGGAGTCGAAAAAGACTTGCAACAGGCCTGCCACTGGTACCAACTGGCTGCCGCACAAAAGCACGTGCACGCTTTATTTAACCTGGGTTTTTTGTATTCCAACGGCGTTGGCATCCCCTTGGACATGGACAAGGCATACCAATGCTACGAGGCCGCTGCCAAGCTGGGAGACGCCGCGGCCCAGTACAACTTGGGCGTCCTGTACAGCAGCGCGCAAGGCCCAGAACGCAGTGATGAAAAAGCACTGCATTGGTACCGCAAGGCGGCCGAACAAGGCGATGCCGCAGCACAATTTAACCTTGGGCTGATGTATGCCACCGGCCAGGGCGTAGAGCAAAACGATGCGTCCGCTCTGGAGTGGTATCAATTAGCCGCAGACCAGGGGGATGCCCAAGCGCAATACAACCTGGGCGTGATGATCGCCATCGGACAAGGCACGCAGCCCAGTCGCACAGTGGCGATGCAGTGGCTGCAATTGGCGGCCGACCAGGGCGATGTGCTGGCTTGGTACAACCTGGGTGCGCTGTACCAGGAAGGCGCCGACCAGGCGCCCGATTACCAGCGGGCACTGCATTGCTACCGCCAGGCGGCACAGGGCGGACAACCTGACGCCCAAGCCGCTCTGGGATGGTTGTATGCCAATGGCATGGGCGTACTGCAAGACTTTGTGCGCGCGCACATGTGGTTTAACGTCGGCGCGGTCGGCGGCCATACGCAAGCGGCCAGCGGACGCGAATTTGTGGCGCAGCAAATGACCCCCAGCCAGATAGCGCAGGCACAAACCATGGCGCGCACTTGCATTGAGCAGCGATTTGCAGGATTTGACTAAAAAGCCTGGGCATTGCGCCAGCTAGCCAGCTCCGAGCGCCCGCCAAGACGACCTTTTTTGCACCGCATCCCCTACTTCATTGGCCATGTCCGATTACGACGCTGCAAGCGACTTTCAAGCCCACTTTTCCGATGCCCTGCCAGCGGTGGAGCAAGCGCTAGCGCAAGCACGCATGCAACTGGTCTGTGCGCTCGCGCTCGACTGTGGCCGGCACTGGTTTAACCTACTTTTGCAAGCCCGGCGGCGCGGCCTTACCGTGCAATTGCTGGTGCCTGATACCGAGGTCAACCGCCAGTCCTCCATCGCTTGGGAGCGTCTTAGCGCGCTCGGAGGGGAAGTGCATTGGTTGGCCCCTGAAGCCGCGTATTTGTACACCTCTGTCTGCATCGTTGACGCCCACCTAGTGCTCAGTGGCGCGTTTGCAGACGTCTCTAGCCCATCGCCCGATGACTTTGCCGGCGTGGTACGCCAGCACAGCAGCCCACTGGCTGCGCAGTACCTGTGCGGCATTGCAGAACTAATCGGAGACTACGGCAGTGGCGGTGCGGAGGCAACGGACGCATCGCAAAGCGGGGCGCTGGTCATTGCCCAGGCTTTGCAAGCGCGCACTGCCGCCTGGCAATACAGCTTGCTGCAATCCCAAACGGTTGCGTTGCAGGCCGAACTCGATGAAATCCAGCGCACCATGCAGGCGTTTGAACGGCAGCAAGAAGTTGCCATCGGCGAGCTGCTGCGCGAGTTTCTAGACCTCAAGCGCCAATACCTTGCGCAATTGCATGAACGCTTTGGCGGACAAGCGCATGAAGAGCAAGCACGCCAGGCCGAGGAAAGTTTTAAACGCTACACGCAAGACCACCCCCCAGAGGACGAAACCACCCCCCTGCCCCAGCTCGACCCGGCGCAGCAACAGGCCATTAAGTCGCTCTATCGCAAACTGGCAATGCAATGCCACCCGGACCGAGTGGAATCATCCGACAAAGCGCAAGCGCAAGCCTTGTTTCAGCGTCTGCAGCGCAGCTACCGCGCGAGCGATTTACAGGGTATGCAACATTTGCAAGCCCAGCTAGAGGCTGATCAAAGCCCGGTACCGGATGCCGCAAACTCACATCCGGCGGCGACCAGTCAAAGGGCCGCTGCCGATTGGGCTGTGCAAGTGCGTGCACTGCAAAGCACATTGCTTCAACAACAAGCCCAAAGGCAAGCTTTATTGCGCGGCCCAACCTGGCGCACACTCAGCACGCAAAGCGACTGGGACTTGTGGTTTACGCAACAATCCAAGCACTTGCAAGCCGAAGTGCAGCGCTACCGCGAAGCGCTGGCGCAAGCGGCCGACGACAGCGCCGCCCGCTTAGTTTGAACAAGGCCATGGGATCCCTGCAAACTACCAGCGGCCAAAACGCGCTGAGCGTTTGGGAGCGCGAACGGTTAGACGTAGTCGCCCACACTTTGACGGGCCTGCACGCAAACCAGGCCATACAGTTTTTCCGAGAGCGTCCGGCCTTGTTGTTGGCCTGCCTGCACCACCATTACCCGCTGGATGCAAACTTGATCCGCGCACTGGGCAAGCGCGCGCACTGGCGCCAGCTCAGCGCCAGCCGATTGGTGCGCTGGACCGAGGCGCTGATCGCTGAACACGTTGACCAATGG
>CAMDHL010000121.1 GCA_945898105.1 Comamonas sp. lk
ATGAAGATATCGGTTTTCGGCACGGGGTATGTTGGTTTGGTTCAGGGCGCAGTTCTGGCGGATGCGGGTCACCAGGTCACTTGCGTAGATTTGGATGAAAAGAAATTACAGGAATTGCGCGAAGGCGTGATTCCCATCTTTGAGCCCGGTCTGGACTCGATAGTCAAAAACGCCTTTGCCGATGGACGCTTGGTTTTCACCACGGATGCCGCGCAAGCGGTGCAAAATGCAGACATCCACTTCATCGCGGTCGGCACGCCGCCCGGCGAAGATGGCAGCGCGGACCTGCGCCATGTGCTGGCGGTCGCCAAAACCATTGCCAGCCATTTGTCTGGCTATGCCGTCATCGTCGATAAATCCACCGTACCGGTGGGTACCGCAGACCGGGTCAGCGAGATGATCGCCCAAACGCTCAAGGAGCGCGGCTTGGAGGTCGAGTTTGACGTCGTATCCAACCCCGAATTTTTGAAAGAAGGCGCTGCTGTGGCGGATTGTCAGCGCCCGGACCGCATCGTCATCGGTACGCACAGCGCCCGCGCGGAAAAACTGATGCGCGAGCTTTATGAGCCGTTCAACCGCAACCATGACAAGATCATTGTGATGAGCCCGCGCAGCGCGGAGATGACCAAATACGCCGCCAACTGCATGTTGGCCACGCGTATCAGCCTCATGAACGAGATGGCTATCGTAGCCGAAGGTTTGGGTGCGGATATTGAGTCAGTGCGCCAGGGTATCGGCAGCGACCAACGCATCGGCTACCACTTTATTTACGCGGGCGCAGGGTACGGCGGAAGCTGCTTCCCCAAAGACATTAGCGCCTTGGTCAAGTCTGCGCAGCAGATCGGCATGGACCCCTTTATCCTGAACGCGGTGGAGGCACGCAACCAAGCGCAAAAACGGGTGCTATTTGACAAGCTAAATGCCCACTTTCATGGCGAATTGCGCAACAAAGTGATCGCGCTTTGGGGCCTGGCCTTCAAACCCAACACCGACGATATGCGCGAGGCCCCCAGCCGCGTTTTGATGGAAGCCTTATGGGAAGCTGGCGCACGCGTTCAAGCCTATGACCCGGCGGCCATGGACGAAACACAGCATATTTATGGACCGCGCCCAGACCTTTTGCTCTGTGGGACTAAGGAAGCCGCCATACAGGATGCGGATGCCCTAGTCATCATGACCGAGTGGCGCCAATTTAAAGCCCCCGACTTTGATGCCATCAAGGTTGCTCTCAAGCAGCCACTAATTTTTGACGGACGCAACTTGTTTGAACCCGCCCGCATGCGTGAGCGTGGCTTTGTCTATCAGGGCATTGGCCGATGAGCGCCGTGCTGGCTCTGGTAGCCGACCTTCCCTGGCGCGCGCGTTTTGCCAGCCTGATCGCCTGGATGTTTAACAGCCTGTGCTTGCTGCTGCTGCCGGTCATGCCCATCGTAATGAGTCTCTTGTTGCGCGACTTGCGTTTTGTACGCAACTACCGCGTGTACTTGCGCAAATTTGTAGTGCACTTTCAGGCCTTGCGCGAAGGCCCGGTGCAGCACTACTTGGCTGACGTGTTCTTGCGTGAAAAACAAGTACCAGCGCATATTGAGGGTGAATGCATTCAATGCGGGAACTGCTGCCTGGACAAACGCTGCGCGTTTTTAGAGCCTATGGGCGAGGGCAAATTAGGCTGCGGCATCTACGGGACCTATTTGCGCCGCTACTCCAATTGCGGCTCCTTCCCTTTGCATGCGCATGACATTGCGCGTTACCAGTGCCCTAGCTATTTTGTGGTTGCCGCGCCGAAAACTATCTGGATCGGCAAAGCGCCGCAATAAGCTTCAGGGTGCGGCAAGGCTAGCGGGCCCCAATGATGGCATGCCACCCAGTTCTTCTTGCCACACTACCCTGCGCATGATGGCTTCAGTGGCCTCCACGATGCTGGGCCAACCCATGCTGGCCGCAGTGGTCGCAGCGCGTAGTCCTATGGCCCGAAGATTTTCGGGCGCGTTCAGCAGGCTTTGTGCTGCCATCACAAAGCTGGGTTCCGATTCGGGATCGGCCAGCATGCCGTTGACCCCATTGCGGATGATGTCGCCGGCGGCGGCGTGGTCAAAGGCGACTACCGCCAGGCCCGAGGCCATGGCCTCCAAGGTAACGTTTCCAAATGTCTCAGTCTTGCTGGCAAACACAAACATATCCGCGCTGGCGTAATGGCGTGCCAAGTCTTCGCCGGTACGAAAGCCAGCGAAGATGATGCCCTTGTCCTGCGCCTGTTCCAACTCAGCGCGCATAGGCCCATCACCCACCATAACTAGGCGTAAGGCTGGCTGCAACTGCTTGGCGGCTTGGTAGGTTTTGATGACCAATTGCAAGTTCTTTTCGACGGCAATGCGGCCCACATAAAGCATTACCGGACTATCGTCGGTGACGCCCCATTGCGCGCGCAAACCAGCATCACGCTTGGCAGGAGAAAACAACTGCGTCTCCACACCACGCGGCACCACATGCAAGCCTCTAAAGCCTTTGCGGCCCAGCTCATGCGCCAAGTTAGCGGTCGGCACCATGGTGGCATCCGCGCTGTTGTGGAACTTTTTCATGTATGCCAATATCGCGCCGCTCAGCCATGCCAGGCCATAGTGCTGGCTATAGGCGTGAAAGTTGGTGCGAAAGTCGGTGCTGATCGGAAGCTTCAGTTTGCGCGCTGCTTGCAGCGCGGACCAGCCTAGCGGGCCTTCGGTCGCGATATGAACCACGTCCGGTCGCTGGCGCGTCCATAGCTTGAGCAGTTCACGCTTGGCCGGCAGGCCCATACGCAATTGTTTATAGAAAGGGATGGGAATGCCTCGCACCAGTACTTCTTTAAAGTTGCTGGTGTGGTCGGCGGTTTGACCTGCCTGCTGGCGAGGCCTGATAAGCCACACCACATGCCCCCGCTCGCGGAGGCCCAAAACGATTTTGGACAAGGTGTGCGCCACACCATTGATATCGGGCGGGTAGGTCTCGGTGACCACGGCGATTTTGAGGGCAGCTTGCGTAGGCGCAATCCGCTCAACATGAATAGTGGAGGTAATGCTCATGCTTGCGAATGTCTCAAAGCATTGCAGCAGTTTGATGAACATTACATGACGTTTTAATGAACTGGTTAAACCGCACTTAGCCCTAGAGTTTTGTCATCAAGTTTTCATGCAAAAGCGGGACATTGCAACCGCTAGGGCGCGTCGTGCCTAGTCTTTATGTCCATTAGGAGCCAATATGCATTCCTTTTTCCAAACCGTCGCCACCCAACGCTGGGACGACCACCGTTATTACCACCATAGCCGGATCAACCAGTTTTTGCATTTGATCAGCGCTATGTCTTTCTTGGTGGCCTACGTGTTTTTGTTTATCGACCCGGTCGTTTCCGCACTGATAGCCTGGTTGGTGTCTATGACCACGCGTCAGATCGGTCATTTTTTCTTTGAACCCAAGGACTATGACCATGTCAATCAGGCCACTCATGAACACAAGGAGGAGATCAAGGTCGGCTACAACCTGCATCGAAAAATTGTGTTGCTCAGCGTCTGTGCTGCCATTCCCGTAATCGCTTATTGGATGCCCGCCGCCTTGCAATGGGCCGTCCCTGAAGCTTACGAAGACACTCCCATCCGCATGACCGCCATGGCTTGGTTGTTTTTAGGCGCCGGTGGCCTGGTGTTCCGCGTCTTGCAATTGTGGAAACAAGAAAACCTGACCGCCGGTCTGGCCTGGGCGTACAAAATCATCACCGACCCGGTGCATGACATCAAGATGTACCACAAGGCTCCGCTCTACCTGCTGCGCGGCCAGATGATCGACCCCATGGAGCACGTTGGCGCGCCAGGCCACTAAGCGTTAGCGCACTGGGCCACTAAGCGTAAGCGCAACAGGCCTCTATGTGTCAGCGTACGAGGCCACCAAGCAGCGGCCAACGCTGCTGCAGCATTTCTTTGAGGACCTGGCGGCGAATAGAGCGATGTGACTGCGTCGCATCGCTCCACCACCAGGCATCCGATTGCATCGCCAAGGCAGCCGCTACAAAACGCTCGCAAAACAAATCAAAGGTCTGGTCATCAAAGTTGAAGCTAAAAATCATGCGGCCCGAGCCTACCCAACTCAGGGCAACGCCTTGCTCCCGCAAATAGTATTGCAGCAGCCAGTGGTAGCGCCCCGGCTGCTCAAAAACCACCGCCCACACGCTCTCCATGCCACGCACCCGCACCGGCACACCGGCCTCCTGAAGGCGCTGGTTCAGCTTTGCTTGGCGGCCGTTCCAGGTGGCAGACGCATTGGCATATACCGCTTGCACCTCGGGCGTTTCGATATAGTGCAAGAACACATTCATGGCACACATCACATAGGGATGCGCGTTGAAGGTGCCGCGCGCAAAGCAGACGTCGCCCGGGCGGTCATCGCCAAAGCGCTTCATCCAGCGGCTTTGTCCGCAGACCACGCCTACCGGCAAACCGCCGCCCAGAGTTTTGCCGTAGGTCACCATGTCGGCGCGCACACCAAAGTACTCCTGCGCGCCGCCGTAAGCCAGGCGAAAGCCCAAAAACACCTCATCCAAAATCAGCGCAATGCCTTTTTCAGTGCAAACCTCGCGCAGGGTGTGCAGCCATTGGCGGTAGGCCTCTTTGTCATAACCTACGCTGCGTCCGCCGTCGATCAAGGTGGCATCAGTGGGTGCGGCGCGGTTGGGGTGCAGCGCCTGCAAGGGGTTGATCAGCACGCAGGCTATGTCATTGCGGTTGCGCAACACGCGCAAAGTATTGGCGTGCATTTCGTTGAGCGTCAGCGTATCGCTGGACGGCGGCATCGGGTTGCCCGGGCCGGGTTGCACATCGTCCCACCAGCCGTGGTAGGAGCCGGTGAAGCGCACTATCTTGCGCTTGCCGCTGTGGTAGCGCGCCATGCGCACTGCTTGCATGACTGCTTCGGTGCCCGACATATGGAAGGAGACTTCCTGTTGGCCCGAAATGCGGCACAGGCGCTCCACGTTATCGCGCACCACCGGGTGGTATCCCCCCAGTGTTGGCCCCAGGGTTTCGGCCATGGCCGATCCCTTGCGAATGCAGTCTTTGTAAAAGTCCAAGCCAAACAGGTTGACGCCATAAGAGCCGGTCACATCGATGTGGCGCTTGCCATCCATATCGGTCAGCCAAACGCCTTCGCTCGATTGCCAGAAGTTACCGGTTTTGACGTAGCGGTACAGCACCTCGCGAAATTGGTAGGGCACCCGGATCTGGCTGATCAGCTGCATGTCCGACACCCTGGATTTGGTCGCATCGCTTTGGGCAATCGTCAGTGGGCTGCTTTCTTGCAATTGCGCACCCAGGCGCACCAAGGCTGTTTTGCGCTGCGCTGCAACCGGTGGCGGCGCACCATCGGCGGCGAACCAAGCGGCTTCATCGTAGGTATAGGCGGGGAGCCAATGCGCCATGCGCTTAGCCATGCGCAAATGTCCGCCCAAAGAGGGGTGCTTAGCCAGCGACAACTCCAGCCGTTGCTTAGCGCGCCCCGCCACAAACAACGCCGCACCCGCGCCGGCAGCCCATGTCAACCATTGAACCATTTCGCCAGAAGTTTGCATACGACTTCTCTTTCCTTAAAACCCTCTTTGTATGACCTTGTGGTTAAAGAATGATGACTATTTCAGAACGCATCCAAAAAATATTTGCCCAGGAAGACCTCAACTTCCTGCTGACCAACCGCATTCCACGTTTAACCGCCACGCACTTTGTCGGCTGGTTCAGCCAGATCAAAAGCCCAATGCTGGCGCACCTCTCCATCACGGTGTGGCGATGGTTTTCCGGGCTGGACTTGAGCGAGTCACGCGAGCAGCGCTTTGACAGCCTGCACGATTGCTTTGTGCGCGAACTCAAAGATGGTGCTCGCCCCGTGGACCCCGACCCGCAGACGATGGTCAGCCCTTGCGACGGCATCGTTGGAGCCTGTGGGCAAGTGGTGGACGGCCAGGTGTTTCAAGCGAAAGGTTTCCCATATTCCTTGGAAGATTTGCTGGGTAAAGAAGGGCGGGGAACGCCCTGGGCGGACGGTATTTTTCTGACCATACGCATTACCTCGGCGATGTACCACCGGTTCCATGCGCCCTATGACTTACACATGCGCCGGGTGCACTACTTTTCAGGTGACACCTGGAACGTCAATCCCATTGCACTTAAGCGCGTGGAAAAACTCTTTTGTAAAAACGAACGCGCCTTACTGCGCGTGGAAGTGGGTGAGCAAAAATACCCCATTGCACTGGTGCCAGTGGCGGCGATATTGGTGGCCAGCATCCGACTGCACGCAATCGACACCGTGCTGCACACCCGCTACCAGGGGCCGGTGGACCTACCCTGCGACGCCCACTACCGCAAGGGCGAGGAGATGGGCTGGTTTCAGCATGGCTCGACCATCATCGTGTTTGCGCCCAAGGGTTTTGAATTGGCACCCGGCATCGGCGATGGCACGCCGGTGCGCATGGGGCAGGCTTTGCTGCGCTTGCCCTAAGTTACAGGGCAGTGCGGGCCGCGCTGGGCACGGGTAGCGCGTCCAGAGGCGGGCTTGCCGCCTGGCTTTTGGGTTTGGCCGCTTGGACGGGTGGCACAAAGTCCAGCACCTGGTCCCAGTAAATCAGTTCCAGCGTGCCGTCCATGTG
>CAMDHL010000122.1 GCA_945898105.1 Comamonas sp. lk
ATCTTTTCGATGCCGCCTTCTTGTTGTGCCATGAAGGATAGTTGCACGGCCACTTGCCCCCAATAGTGGCCTGCGGCGTTAAAGACCCAGGGCCAGACGGTGCCATCGGCGGCATCGGTACGACCGTAGCCGTATTGCGCCAGTACGACGTTGTCAGGCTCCATGCGGTTAATCACTGCATAGGCGCCTGGCGTACCCAAGGTATCAAAGACAACCATCTTCTGGGTGCCTTTGTTTAACAGGCGCTGATAGCACTCTACGGTCCGCGCAGCGTTGTATTCCGTCTCGCACTCTTCCCATGTCAATTTGACGCCACCAACGCCACCGAATTTCATGTTCACATAGTTCAAATAGTCGATGATCCCCCCGTAATAGCCAGTCCCCATAGCAGAGTAGGGACCAACGCGACTACTAGGAATACCGAAATACTGCTCCTGGGCTTGGGCCACGGCAGCGTTTGGAGTAATCACCGCTAGCGTAATTCCTAGGGCAGTAAAAGCCCGTAATACGCTTTGGCGAATCGATTGGAAATTCATTTGCATGTCTCCTTATTGAAAGGTTTTAGAAATCATCAATACTTGAACGGCCACAGGCGTAACCGCTCCTTTGTGACCTGCCATAAACGGGCCAGACCAAGGGGCTCGAAAATCAAAAATACAATGATTAAGACTCCGAAAATAACCTGCTCCAGCGCAGACGTAATGGTTGCATCCACAGCGCGACCCAGAACCGCGTGGAAGATGATATTGAGGAAAATAGGCAAAAGCAGGATGAATGCAGAGCCTAGAAAGGGGCCCAAAATGGTGCCGAGTCCGCCAATGATCACCATAAAAAGTATTCGAAAAGATAGCTCGATGTTGAAGGTTGCGGGCTCAACCGTTTGCAGGTAAGCAAATAAAAACAGTGCGCCACCAACCCCGCAGTAGAAGGAACTGATTGCAAAGGCTCGCAATTTGGTTTTCAGCAGCGATAGGCCCATAGCCTCGGCTGCAACATCCATGTCCCGGACCGCCATCCAGCCGCGACCGATACTGCCTTGGGCCATATTGGCAGCCATCAAGGCCATTACCCCGACAATCACAAAAACCACCAAGTATTTTTCCGCTGGAGATGCCATGGTGTGACCGAAAATAACGATCGCTTGCGCGTTGATAATGCCCGATGTATCGTAGTTTTTGAACCAGCCGAATTTATCCAAACCCCATACGATAAAGAACTGGGATGCAAGCGTCGCCACAGCCAGATAAAGCCCTCTGATACGAAGGCTGGGTAAGCCGAATAGGATGCCAATCACTGCCGCAATGAGTCCCGATAGGATTACCGCCACTACAAAAGGTATTCCGGGCACGCGCAAAATCAAGTTGTAGCATGCAAACGCTCCTGCCGCCATGAAGCCAGCTGATCCAAGGGATAACTGTCCGGCGTAGCCCATCAGAATATTCTGGCCCAGTGCAACCAGCGCAAGGATCAACCAGGGGATCATGATCGCGCTTATCCAGTAGTCACTCGCCCAAATCGGAGTCGCTGCAAAGCCGATCGCCATCAGAATCAGCATGCCTAATTTATCTTGGCGTAAGGGAAGCAATTGCCTGTCTTGGGCGTAACTGCTTGCATACTGGCCGGCTTCTCTGTAAAACATAGTGTTATTTGCCTGTGAATTTGCTTGGCTACACGCGCCGAATAATCTTTTCGCCGAACAGACCCTCGGGGCGCACCAGCAGGAACAAAACTGCCAGCATGTAAGGCAACCATCCCTCGATCCCCCCGCCGACGTAAGGCCCGAGATAAACCTCGGCCATCTTTTCCGCAGCGCCAACAATCAGGCCTCCGACAATCACGCCGGGCACCGACGTGAAGCCGCCGATGATGAGTACCGGCATGGCCTTCAAAGCCACCCCCACAAGTGCAAATTGCACGCCGCTGCGCGCACCCCACATCATGCCGGCCACTAGTGCAACCACACCGGCAGTGGCCCAGACCACAACCAGAATCTGCCGCAGCGGGATGCCAATAGACAGCGCAGCAGCGTTATCGTCTGCCACCGCCCGCAGGCCGCGTCCGACTTTAGTTTTGGAAAATATAAGAGAAAGTACGGCAACCATGATGCCCGAAACCAGCCCTGCGGCGATATCGAGTTGGCTTACCAGTATGTCGGCCTTGTCAGCAAGCCACTCCATCGGTTGATCAGCAATTCCCAAATCCAGGCGCCGTACTTTGACGCCCCATGCCAACTGAGCGAGGCCTTCGAACACAAAGGCCAGACCGATGGTTGCCATCAGCAAGGTGTCTTCGCTCTGCCCTACCAGTGGCCGCAGCACCAGGCGTTCGGTCAATACACCCACGCAGACCATCAAGGCAATCGTCACGGGAAGCGCGATCCAGAAGTTCAGCCCTAACTCGGTAAATCCCACAAACGAGAGCACAGCGAAAAACACCATTGCCCCTTGCGCAAAGTTAAAAACAGCCGACGCCTTGTAGATGAGCACAAAACCAAGTGCTACCAGCGAGTACATCAGCCCGGACAGTAGCCCTCCAACCAGCACTTCAAAGAAAAAGTTCATCCCTGCGCCCTTTAGTCTGCTACGCCCAAATAGGCTTTGATTACTTCGGGATTAGAACGAACCTCATCTGGCGGGCCGTCCCCAATTTTTTTACCATAGTCCAGCACCACGACGCGATCCGAGAGATCCATTACGACTCCCATGTCGTGCTCGATCAGGACAACGGTGGTGCCAAAGTGGTCATTGACGTCTAGGATGAAGCGGCACATGTCCTGCTTTTCCTCAATGTTCATCCCAGCCATGGGTTCGTCAAGCAACAAAATTTTGGGCTCCGCTGCCAAGGCTCGTCCAAGTTCAACACGCTTTTGGAGTCCGTAGGGAAGCCGCTTCACCGGCGTTTTGCGGATGTGCTCGATTTGAAGAAACTCAATAATGTGCTCAACTTTTTCACGATTTTCGGTCTCTTCCCTACGCGCTCTTGGAAGTTGCAGGGCGATCTCCAGGAAACTAGCGTGTTCGCGCAAACTGCAACCGGCCATGATGTTGTCCAGAACAGTCATTCCCTTGAAAAGCGCAATGTTTTGGAAGGTACGCGAGATCCCAATTTGTGCGGCACGGTTAGGCGTCATCTCTGACAGCAATTCGCCTCGCAATTTTATGGTTCCCTCTTGTGGCCTGTAGACGCCATTTATGACGTTAAGCATGGAACTTTTGCCGGCTCCATTGGGGCCAATAATGGCTCGAATTTCGTGCTCCAGCACATTGAAAGATATGTTGGTCAGCGCTTTGACGCCCCCGAAACGAAGTGACACGCCGTCAAGCTCGAGGATTGGACCACCGATAGGAAAGCCGCGTTGCGGCGCATCAGGCGTAGATTCGTGAGAGTGCATTGAAGCGTCCATGTCAAGCGGCCTTCTGCAATGTTGGTGTTGCGAAGACCTTGGCCTGGCCGATCATCACCGTCGCGGAAACTTGGCCTGAGCTGCCGTCTTCGTAACGCAACTGCGCATCGATGTGCCCAACCGAGCTACCGTCGTACAAGGCCTGCGTCAGACTTGCAAAACGCTGGGCTATGACCTCGCGTCGAACCTTGCGCATGCGGGTAACTTCGCCATCGTCTGGCCCAAGGCGCTTGGGCAGCAAAACAAAGCGGTGAACTTGTGTGTGCGCCAGATTCGGATCATTGGCCAATTCGGCATTCGTCCCGGTAATTACTTCGCCTACCAAGCGATAAACGTCATCAAGCGCTACAAGATCGGAAAACCCCGTAAAGGAAAGTCCTTGTTTGTCGGCCCAATTACCAACCGCTTCTGAATCAATATCCACCAGCGCACAGACCGCATCACGCCCTTTGCCTATGACCACTACTTCGTTGATATAGATAGAAAACTTCAGTTTGTTTTCAAGCAATTTGGGTGCGAAATCCCCGCCGTTGTTCAGCGAGCCAATATCCTGCTTGCGACCAACTAGATGTAACTCCCCTTGCTGATCCAACCATCCCATATCACCCGTGTGAAACCAGCCCTCAGCGTCTGTTCTCAGTCGCGTGCTCTCAGCATCTTGGTAGTAACCTGCAAACTGACCGGGCGCGCGAAACAAGACTTCCCCTTCGGAGCTCAGCTTGAGTTCTAGACCCGGCGCCGGGCGTCCCAAGGAGCTAGAAATACCCGGATCTTTCGCTTGCAGGGTGGCAAACAATCCCATTTCAGTTGAGCCGTAGACCTGCTTCAAATCAATCCCTAGGGAACGGTAAAAGAGTAACAGCTCTGAGCCAATGGACTCTCCAGCGCAATAGGCCTTGCGCACGCGGCTTAGGCCGAGCACGTCGCGCAAAGGACCGTAAATAATGGCGTCGCCAAACTGGTATGTCAGACGGTCTGCCGCACTCACCGGTTCCCCAGACAGAATGCCTGCGCCAACACGTTTGGCCACAGCCATGCAGGAATCATAAATGCTGCGCTTGATACCGCCGGTGTTATTTATCCGGACAGAAACCTGGGTAAGCAAAGCCTCCAAAACTCGCGGCGGCGCAAGAAAAATGGTGGGCCCCATCTCACGCATATCGTTCAGCATAGTCTCAGAAGATTCGGGGCAGCACACGCAGGAGCCTGAGACCATTGGAATTGCGTAGGCAAATACATGCTGGGCAAGCCATGCTGGTGGCAGATAAGCTAATGAGGTGTCATTGCCGCTTATCCCCTCCGACTTGATAGCCGATTGAACGCGCTCCACTAAGGCTTCGTGCGTGTGCATCACACCCAAAGAAGGACCTGTGGTTCCGGATGTAAAAAAGAGTGCCGCCGGGTCTTTGCCACTGCCACGCTCTAGCTCGCTGTCCAATTTTGCAGATACTTCGGCAAGACCGCTGCGACCCTTCGCCATCAGCGCTTCATAAGAAAGCAATTGACTCTGACGGTAATGCCGCATTCCCAGTTCGTCGTCATAGAACACGCGACGCAAAGTGGGGCACTGGGGCATTAAGCTCAATAATTTGTCAACCTGTTCCTGGTTCTCTGCAAATACAAAAGCGATATTTGCACTTTGAATGGGGCTTGTGATTTCCTGCGCATTCGTGTCCGTAAAGAGCGGCACTACCACCCCACCAATCCACTGGACAGCCGCCATCGCGGAAAAGAGGCGAGGCCTGTTCTCACCCAGAAGCGCTACACGATCGCCCCGCTGTACGCCCTCCAGCAGCAATGCAGCAGCAACAATCCGCACCTCATCCGCGAGTTGCCCCCAGGTAAGTGTGTGCCAAATGCCGAGCTTCTTTTCCCTAATGGCCGGAGATTCAGGAATGTTTCGCTTGTTTGCAAGAAGAAATTTTGGAAAAGTACTCATTGACGCAGAAGATAAATCGATTTTTGAGACTCGTTAATAGGGCATTACCCTAGGGTGATCGCGTTTTTTATTCAGTTATTCTTAACTCGTAATTAAACTTTTCTTTTTTTGAAAGGGCCTGATTGATTGAGGGGCTTTAGTAATGTCGGGCGGCAATACAAAGCCGCTGAGTAAGGCTCGACATACTAGTTAAGCAGGAGTTCGTGAATCGTCCGAGAGTATTCCGACTCCGTGAAATGCACGCAGGCGTTGCAGATAATGCGCATA
This sequence comes from Comamonas sp. lk, assembly GCA_945898105.1. Lineage (GTDB taxonomy): Bacteria > Pseudomonadota > Gammaproteobacteria > Burkholderiales > Burkholderiaceae_C > Allorhodoferax. The sequence goes on from CAMDHL010000122.1 coordinate 5,610, forward strand.
AAAATTGCTATGCTGTTCTTATGCAATTGCCTATCTCGAATCCTTTATCCAGTGCATCGCTGGGTCCCGCAATGATTAGCGCAATCGTTTTGGCCGGTGGTCGTGGGAGTCGCATGGGCGGGGTGGACAAAGGCTTGCAAAGCTTTAGAGGTCAGCCCTTGGCCTTGCACAGCATGCAGCGCCTGCTTGGAACCGGCAGCGTTGGCTCCGTGATGTTCAACGCCAACCGCAATATTGCTGAGTACGAAGCCTTTGGCGCGCCGGTCTGGCCCGATGGCCTGGCCGATTACGCCGGGCCGCTTGCCGGTTTTCTGGTGGGCCTGGCGCATTGCCAGACGCCGTATTTGCTGACTCTGCCTTGCGACACGCCCCTTTTTCCGCTGGACTTAGTGCAGCGCCTAAGTGCTGCGTTAGTAAAGCAGGATGCCCAGATTGCCATGGCCGCCGCGCCCGAGCGCGAGCAGGGCGGGCAAACCCGCTTGCGCAAGCAGCCAGTGTTTTGCCTGCTGCGGGTCGAACTTTTGCCCGGCTTGATGGAGTTCACGCAAGCGGGCGGTCGCAAGATAGACGCTTGGGCCGCGCAGCAGCGGCTGGTGGTCGTTCCCTTTGATCAGCCTGGCGATGATCCGCTGGCATTCTTTAATGCCAATACGCTGGACGAGCTGCAGGCTTTAGAAGGCCAGACTGGGTCGGCTTAGGCTCGGTGATGGAACCCAGGCGGTCGGCTGGGGCTGCGATTACGATTTTGGCCAGGATTGTTTGGAGCTCATCTTTTGCTGCATCGCGTCATTCAAGTATTGAATGGTTTAATGTAGCGATTCAATTGGACGGCCTTAGTCCTATGCACCCATACTCTGGCGCTAATTTCACGGGTATTTGTACCCCAACGCCATGACCCAGACCACGATTTCCAGTCCCGCCGCCGTCCGATTGGGCACGGTGGACGACATGCGCAAGCGCATCCGCAGCAAAAGCAAGCTCAAAGGTCGTCAGCCTGAAGACAGTGCTGTGCTGGAAGTGCAGGCCCTGCTGG
>CAMDHL010000123.1 GCA_945898105.1 Comamonas sp. lk
CCGTCAGGCGCTGCTCGGGCGACGAGTTCGGCGCCGATGTTGCCGCCTGCACCGCCTTTGTTTTCGATTACAAATGACTGACCGAACGCCTTACCTAACTCCGGCGCGATAGCACGAGCCAGGATGTCAGTGGTGCCGCCCGGCGCAAAGGGAACCACAATTTTTACCGGCTTGTTAGGCCAGGCCGCTTGGCTCCAGGCGGTGGCGGGCAGACTAGCGGCCAGTACTAGGGGCGCGAGTGACAAGACAAGTGAACGCAAGCATCTCAACATAGCAAAAACTCCTAATTGTTAGCGCGGACCACCGCCCTTTTTACGCGCCCTGTTATCGCCCTGTTATCGCCATCCCATAGCAAAAACACAGGGGGCCACTATCAGGCATCTTGGTTCAAGGCCTGCCCGGTGTCAACCATATTGTGCCGGTGACACAATAACACCCGATTACAAGTTGCTCAGCCCCGATGGGCCGCTGGCAGCAGCTGAACAGGAACCAGCACCTATGAATACCCAACCCCACCCCACAGGCGCGCGCCTGCTGATTGACGCTCTGCTCGCCCAGGGCATGGACACCGTATTTTGCGTGCCTGGCGAGAGTTTCCTGGACGCCATGGACGCGCTCTACGACCACCGGGATACGGTTAACTTGGTCGTCTGCCGCCACGAAGGTTCTGCAACCTTCATGGCAGAGGGCTACGCAAAAGCCAGCGGTAAGCCGGGGGTCTGCTTTGTCACCCGCGCGCCGGGCGCCAGCCAGGCTTCCATCGGCCTGCATACCGCGTTTCAAGACGGCACGCCGCTCATCTTGTTCATCGGACAGGTGAGCCGACGCTTTATGGAGCGCGGCGCATTTCAAGAAGTGGACTACCGAAGCATGTTTGGCCCGGTCAGCAAATGGGTGGCCCAGATTGACCAGGCCGAGCGCATGGGCGAGATGGTGCACCGGGCCTTTCACACCGCCCTGTCGGGTCGCATGGGGCCAGTGGTATTGGCCCTGCCCGAAGATGTGTTGAGCGAAGAAGTGCCACACGCGCCACGCGCCGCCTTGGCTGCCACTGCACCGAGCAGCGCTCCTCAGGCTGGCGATTTGGCAACACTGATGCAGCTGATTCAAGCTGCGCACAAGCCGCTGCTAGTGCTGGGCGGAAGTGGCTGGAATGCGCAGGCAGTGGCGGAAATGCGCCGGTTCATCCATGCCACGGGTTTACCGGTGGCATGCTCCTTCAGGCGGCAGGATTTATTTGATCACCGCGATCCGCACTATGTCGGCCTGCTCGGCCTGGGCGCTGACCCGGGCTTGCAGCGCGCTGTTAAAGACGCAGATTTGTTGATTCTGCTGGGTGCACGCATGGGGGAGGTACCCAGCCAGGGCTATACCCTGATCGACATCCCACAGCCACAACAAACCTTGGTGCACGCCATGCCCTGCGCCCTGGAATTGGGGCGGGTGTACCGCCCGCATCTTGCTTTGCTCAGCAGCATGCCTGCGCTGGCGCACAGACTAGCTGAGCAGGCAACACCAGAAACCCTGCCCGCACGTTTTGCTCCCCATGTACAGGCATTGCGGGCAGGTTATGAAGCCTTCAGCGGGCCTCGGACGGCCACTCCCTGCAAACCCGGCACGATTGACCTGGCGCAAGCCTGGTTGGCACTGAACGACGCCCTGCCCGAGGATGTGCTGATCAGCAACGGCGCGGGCAATTACACGGCCTGGGCACACCGCTATTACCGCTATCGCATTTACGGCAGCCAGATTGCACCTACCAGCGGCGCCATGGGTTACGGCTTGCCAGCCGCCATAGGCGCCAAGCTGGCCCATCCGCAGCGCCCTGTACTTTGCTTGGCGGGAGACGGCTGCTTCATGATGAGCTCACACGAACTAGCGACCGCTGTGAAGCTGGAGTTGGCTATCGTCATCGTGGTTTTTGACAACCAGATGTACGGCACCATACGCATGCACCAGGAAAAATGGTTTCCAGGCCGCGTGCACGGCACCGCGCTGGACACCAACCCGGACTTCGTCGCGCTGGCCCGGGCCTATGGAGCCCAAGGCTTGCGCGCAGACAGCGTGGCCGAACTACAAACAGCCATCCTGCAGGGCTTCGCCGCCAAAGGGCCCACGCTGATTCATGTGCTGACCGACCCTGAATACATCAGCCCCAGCGCCACCTTGTCAGGCCTGCGCCAGCAAAACGCCAAGCCGATTTAACTGAGGCCGGTAACCGGCAAACCCGCCCCATGGATAGCGCGGGCTGCGTCGGAGGCGAGGAAGGCGATAACCTTGGCAAGGTCGTGCGGGTGGACCCAGCGTTGCGGATCCGAGTCAGGCATGTCTGCGCGGTTTTGCGGGGTATCCAGGATGGTCGGTAGCACGCAATTGACATTGATATTTTTCATGCGCAGTTCGGCGGACATGGCCTCGGTAATGCGCAGCACTTCGCTCTTAGCCGCTGTGTACGCGCCCATGCCGGCGACTCCTCGCTGCGCGGAATATGCACCGACGTTGACGATCTTGCCGCCGCCTTGGCGGAGCATATGGGGCACTACGGCGCGCGCGGTATTGCGAAGCGTGCGCACATTTATATCGTGTAAAAAGTCCCAAGTGCTGTCGCTGGTTTCGTGAACGGCATCGCCCATGGCGAATCCTCCGGTGAGGTTGCACAACACATCGATGCGGCCAAAGCGCGCTATCGCCTGTTCTACCGTATTACCCACCTTCGACGCGTCAAACAGGTCCAGCGCGATAAACAGGCAATGCGCAGGCGCAAGGGCAGCAAGTGCGGCCTCGCTGACAGGGGTTCGATCCAGCAACACCAGTTGTGCCCCCTCCTGCGCAAACACCTTTGCAGCAGCCAACCCGAGAGTGCCCGCGGCTCCGGCAAGTAAAACGGTTCTTGGGCTTGTTGACATGTGTGAAATTTCCATCAAACGGGTGGTGTGGTACTTAAGGCAAAACCTGATTCAACATCGCGGCTAAGCGGCGGCCGGCTAGGCCCAGGCGCTGCAATAGTACTGGCGTCATGCGGATCGAGTAGGCCTCGCCGGGATCGCCTTGCGGATAAAAACCCGGCTGGGCGACGATACGGCAGGACTCCTCAGCGATCTCCACCAAGGTCGGCAGAGAAGTGCTTAAAAGGGCCGGTGCTATTGGCTGTGCTTGTACGGCAGCGATTAGTGCCGAATTGTCAAGGGCTAAGCGTTCGAGCAGACCTTTATCCCAAAGGGCATGCAGATTGCTGCCGCGCATCAAAAATCGCAGCTGTACCATATTGCCGCCCCGATCATCCCGGTAGCCAGCGTGCAGGGGTTGGTGCACATCTGCTACGAAATGGACCAGGTATTTCAAAGCGCGCAATCGCTCGGCATCGGTAGCAGGCGAGGCGAGGATGGCGCGTTGGCGCTCGATAGCGCCAAGCACACATTGGCCGCCCGGACAATCGCGCTGGGCATCGAACTGACAAGTACCACGCGGAAAGTTCAAGTAATGCCAGGGCGCAGTAGCGGGGCCGCGGTGCTCGTCCGCCCAGGTAGAAACGGAGGGCAGCGTTTGTCCCGGCTCCAGCGCAAGCAAACGCACAGCCTGTGCTCTAGCAAGGGGGCTGAGTTCCTGCCAGGCGATAGTCGCCACTACCTGGTGACCTTGCACGCCCCAGGACCAGACAGGTGTGGCGAAGGCCCACAGCAATGCCAGCGAAAAGATTCCGCGCACGAGCAAGCTCGCCCGCCCATAGATACAAGACATGGCGTCCCGTTCCAACGAATATAGTAATAATCCTATTGTGCCCAAGCGCGGAATAAGGCGCAGGCCGCCCCGATGGAGGCCTTAGTCCACTGCAAAGGCAAGACCAACGCACCGAATTAGTGCCAGCTTGCGGATAGGGCAAAATACGCCGCTAAATTGCTGGCCCTCAGCCTAAGTTGAATCCACTTTACATCGGGCGTGCATTTTGCGAATAGCTTCTGTAACTTTTACCACTTAGGAAAATCCATGCGAGGACTGCTTCGACCCCTTCTCATAGCTATCAGCCTGGCCGCAAGTGCGGGCACTGCCTTAGCCCAAACCACGTCGCTCAAGTTTCAGCTGGACTGGCGCTTTGAAGGCCCAGCCGCCCTGTTTCTGGTGCCTGCCGCAAAAGGCTATTTCAAAGACGCCAAGCTGGACGTAACGATTGATGCGGGCAATGGCTCGGGGGGCGCGGTCACCCGCGTCGCCTCGGGTGCATATGACATCGGCTTTGCCGACCTGGCCGCTCTGATGGAATTTCACGCCAACAACGCGGATGCACCGAACAAGCCGGTGGCGGTGATGATGGTCTATAACAATACGCCAGCCTCGGTAATGGCATTGAAAAAATCCGGCATCAAAAGCCCGGCGGACCTGACGGGCAAAAAGCTGGGTGCTCCAGTATTTGACGCAGGCCGACGCGCCTTCCCCATCTTTGCCAAAGCCAATAGTGTGGGCACGGTGAACTGGACTGCCATGGACCCACCGCTGCGCGAAACTATGTTAGTACGCGGCGATGTGGATGCCATCACAGGATTTACCTTTACTTCGTTGCTCAACATCGAAGCGCGTGGTGTCAAGGCCGAAGACGTAGTGGTACTGCCCTACCCCCAATATGGCGTGCGACTGTATGGAAACGCCATCATCGTTTCGCCCAAGCTCATACAGGAAAATCCAGCAGCTATCAAAGCCTTTTTGTCCGCCTTTGCCAAGGGCATGAAAGACGTGATTGCCAACCCGGAACAGGCGATTGAAACTGTCAAGGCGCGCGACGGCATCATCAACAGCGAAATGGAAACCCGCCGTCTGAAGTTGGCCATCGACACCGTGATCAACAGCCCGGAGGCGCGCGCCGAGGGCTTTGGCCAGGTAAAACCTGGGCGTTTGTCGTTGATGTCATCCCAGGTGTCGGATGCGTTCAACACCAAAACCCGCGTTAACCCGGATGCGATTTGGAATGGCAGTTTTCTACCCAGCGCAAAAGAGCTCGACGTATTACCGGTACCCAAAGCGGCCCCCAAGAAATAAGTGCTTACAAGCGTGACCGCAGACACCGCACCTTTTCTGGATTTCCAGAAAGTATGGCTGGCCTATAACGACGAGTTGCTGGCGCAGCAAACGTTTGCCGTCGAAGACATCAGCCTGCAAGTCCAGCGCGGCGAATTCATCGCTATCGTTGGTCCGTCGGGCTGCGGCAAATCGACGTTTATGAAGTTGACCACTGGACTGAAAAAACCCAGTAAAGGTAGCATTCATGTCGATGGCCAGCCAGTTAACGGACCACTCAAAATCAGTGGCATGGCCTTTCAGTCTCCATCGCTGCTTCCTTGGCGTACTACCCTAGACAACGTCTTGTTGCCCTTGGAAATTGTGGAGCCACACCGCTCGCAATTCAAAGCCCGGCGCACAGAGTACGAGGCGCGCGCTATGGATTTGCTCAAAACCGTGGGCCTAGCGGGCTACGAAAAACAATTTCCATGGCAATTGTCGGGGGGTATGCAACAGCGGGCTAGCATTTGCCGTGCCCTCATCCACGAGCCCCAAATGCTGTTGCTGGACGAGCCCTTCGGCGCGCTTGATGCCTTTACCAAAGAAGAGCTGTGGTGCATCCTGCGTGACTTGTGGAGCGCCCAGCGCTTTAACGTAGTGTTAGTGACGCACGATTTGCGCGAGTCGGTTTTTCTGGCCGACACGGTCTATGTCATGAGCAAAAGCCCGGGCCGCTTTTTGGTTCGACGCGAAATAGACCTCCCCCGCCCGCGCGACCTAGAGCTAACTTACACCCCTGCTTTCGGCGACATCGTGCATGAATTGCGCGGCCACATCGGAGCGATTAGAAAAATATGAAAAGCCGTACACGCGAACGTTGGGCGCCCTGGCTGCTGCTGCTTGTGACCCTGCTGATCTGGCAGACCCTGTGCAGCGTATTTACGGTGTCGGAATTTATATTCCCCAGCCCACTGCGTATTGCACAACAGACCATCGAGTATCGCGACGTGATCGCCGGACATGCCTGGCGCACTTTTTGGGTGACTATGGCGGGCTTTGGCATTGCAATTGTGGTGGGTGTGTTGCTGGGCTTTTTGATTGGCAGCTCGCGCCTGGCCTATGCGGCGGTGTATCCGCTGATGACGGCGTTTAACGCGCTGCCCAAAGCGGCCTTTGTGCCAATATTGGTGGTGTGGTTTGGCATTGGCATAGGGCCGGGCATATTGACGGCATTTCTGATCAGCTTTTTCCCCATCATGGTCAATATTGCTACCGGCCTGGCGACCTTGGAGCCCGAGCTGGAAGACGTGCTGCGCGTACTGGGTGCCACGCGGCGTGATGTGCTTTTCAAGATCGGCCTGCCGCGCTCCATGCCTTACTTTTACGGTTCGCTCAAAATCGCCATTACGCTAGCCTTTGTGGGCACCACCGTGGCCGAGATGACGGCCTCTAATGAAGGTATTGGCTACCTGCTGATATCCGCCGGTTCGGCCATGCAAATGGGCCTGGCTTTTTCCGGGCTGGTGGTCGTCGGGGCTATGGCGATGCTGATGTATGAGTTGTTTAACGCGATCGAAAAACGCACTACCGGCTGGGCGCACCGGGGATCGCAGAGTCAGTAGTTAGTGCA
>CAMDHL010000124.1 GCA_945898105.1 Comamonas sp. lk
CTTCGGCATGTGCGCCGACGACGGTGATGATGTTTTTGAGGTTCATCGTTTACTCCCAGAAAAATCTATTTATCCCAAGAAAAATCTATTAAGCGCAGGAACACAAGTAGGCCCTGCACATCCATGGATTGCCACGGCCTACGGCCTCAATGACGGGTTTGGGCGTGCTATTGCGCTTGGCATGCCGCTAGTCCAGCAAGGCCAGGATGTCGCGGTGCAGCGCGGCTGCGATGTCCACGCCGTGGGCGATGCTGTGGGCACGGGCGGCGTAGCGGCGTTCAGACGGCAGGCGCGCACCTTGGCCGCTGATGGCTTGCAAGAGCGCCTCGGCGCTGGCCTGGTCGGTGGCCGGGTCGCGCCCGGAAAAAAAGCGCGGGTCAAACGCCAAAATCAATTCGCCATGGCGCGGTGCGCCGCCAGGCCTGCCATCGATGGCGACCGATTCGGCGCTGGTCAGGTCGCCCAAGAGCGGGCCGGCCATCAGCTCGATCATGGTGGCCAGGGCCGAGCCTTTGTAGCCGCCAAAAGTGAGCATAGCGCCGCGTTGCAAAACGGTAGCGGCATCGGTGCAGGGCGCGCCTTGTTCGTCAATGCCCCAGCCCTCGGGCAGGGTGCGGCCACTGCGGCGGTAGAGGTCGATCTCGCCACGCGCAATCGCGCTGGTGGCAAAGTCAAACACATAAGGATGCGCGTTGGCGCGCGGCCAGCCAAAGGCTATGGGGTTGGTGCCAAACACCGCGTGCTTCCCGCCCGCAGGCGCCACGCAGGCATGGCTGGGCGTCATGATCAGGGCGCACAACCCGGCCTGGGTTAGGCGCTCCACCTCGGGCCAGAGCGCCGAGAAATGTAAGCAGTTGTTGATGACCAAAGCGCCTAGGCCCACGCTACGGGTTTTTTCGATAAGGAGTTCGCTGCCCAGCTCAAACGCCAGTGGTGAAAAATTGCATTGCGCATCGACCGCGACTAAAGCGGGTGAGCGGTGTTCCACGGTGGGCAAGGCATCGCGCGCCACTTTGCCTTCGCGCAAAGACTGGCTACAGGTCAGCAAGCGAAACAAGCCGTGCGAGTGGCAGTGGTCCCGCTCGCCCGCCGTCATGACGCGTGCCATGGCTTGCACCTGCGCCTCAATGATGCCGTGGTGACGCAGCACGCGCAGGGCCAGGGCCTGCACTTCGTCTAGGGATAAATGGACGGTATCGCTCATGCCGCGCTTGGTATTCATAAACGTATGCCCCAGACAAAAGGGTCGTGTGGGTCTAGCATCAGCGTGGCTTTGGCGCTGATATGCGCGCGGCCCCGGATGATCGGAATCACCTGCCCGTCGTCCAGCGAATAGCTGGCTTCAAAGCGGCTGCCGATGATGCTGGCCTGCGTCCACACTGCGCCGGGCGCCAGCTTGCCATCAGCAGCCAGGCAGGCCACTTTGGCGCTACTCCCGGTGCCGCAGGGCGAGCGGTCGTAAGCGCCGCCGGGGCAGAGCACAAAGTTGCGACTGTCGGCGCCTTGGTCGTCCGGCCCGAAGAGTTCGATGTGGTCAACCTCGGCGCCATCAGCCCCGCTGATGCCTTGTGATACCAAGGCGTTTTTGAGGGCGATGCTGTAAGCCGTCAGACCCACTAAGTTGTCGCTGGTTACACGCTGCCTGTGATCGCTGGCTAGGAAAAACCAGTTGCCACCCCACGCCACATCGCCATGCACCAGACCGTAGCCTGGCACCTGCACTGGCACCTGGTGCGTATGACGCCAAGCCGGCACGTTGCGCACGCTGACCGAACCATCTGCATGCAGCGTGGCTTGCACATCGCCCACCGGTGTTTCGATGGTGTGCGTACCCGCGCTGATACGGCCCATAAAGGCCAGCGATACCACTACGCCAATGGTGCCGTGGCCGCACATGCCTAGGTAGCCGGTGTTGTTGAAAAAAATCACGCCTGCCGCGCTGGCCGAGTTTTGCGGCGTGCAGAGCAGGGCGCCCACCAGCACGTCATTGCCACGCGGCTCCAGCATGGCGGCGGCGCGCCAGGCGTCGTGCTGCTTGCGCAATAGCTCGCGGCGCTCGGCCATGCTGCCCTGGCCCAGGTCCGGGAAACCGGCGATGACCAGGCGCGTGGGCTCGCCGCCGGTGTGCGAGTCAATGACCTCAATCGTTTGCATAGCTTTAAGTCCTAGTGGAGTTCAAAAAAAATCGCACATCGGCGGTTGAAGCGCTTAGTGCGAGGACTTGAGAAAAGCCGCCGTCTCCGGGCGCTGTGGGTCGTCAATAACTTGCTGCGGGGTACCGATTTCATGGATCACTCCGTTGCGAAAGAAAGCCACGCGGTCGGACACATCACGCGCAAAGCGGATTTCGTGGGTCACCAAAATCATGGTCATACCTTCCTCGGACAGCATGCGCAAAGTGTCCAGCACTTCACCCACCAGTTGCGGGTCCAGCGCCGAGGTCACTTCGTCAAACAACATGTAGTCTGGCGACATGGCCAGCGCCCGCGCAATGGCCATGCGCTGTAACTGTCCGCCCGAGAGCTTGCCCGGAAACACCTTGAGCTTGTCCTGCAAGCCCACATGGCTGAGTTGTTTGACCGCCAGTTCTTGCGCCTGCGCCTCGCTCAGGCCGCGCACCTTGCGCGGTGCCAACATCACGTTTTCTAGCACCGTGAGATGGGGGAATGCGTTCCATTGTTGAAACACGATGCCGATGCGCTGGCGCAAGGCGTTGATATTGGTATCAGGCGCATGCACATTGGTGCCATCGACGCGTATGCTGCCGCGCTGAATGGGCTCTAGGCCGTTGATGCACATCAGCAAAGTGGACTTGCCCGAACCCGAGCCGCCGATGACCGAGATCACCTCGCCCTTGTTCACCGTCATGCTCACGCCTTGCAGCACTTCCAGATTGCCGAAGGATTTGTGTACCTGGTCGATTTCAATCATTTTCCTGCCATCCTTTTTCCACCCGCTGCCCGATACGGGCAATGCCCCAACTCATGATGTAGTACATCAACCCGGCAATCGAGAGCACCAAAAGAGGCTCTTGAATCCGGGTGACGATGGACTGCGAGGCGCGCAGCAATTCCATAATGCCAATCCACAGCACCAGCGAGGTGTCTTTGACCACGCCCAAGGTCAAATTAATCCAGCCCGGAAAGCTCACCCGCGCCGCCATGGGCATGATGATGTAGCGCAGGGTTTGTGTGTAGCTCAGGCCCAGCGAGCGCGCCGCCCGCACCACATTGGGCGGCACCGCCAGCACGCCGCCGCGTATCACTTCGGTGCAATACGAGGCGCAGTAAATACCCAGCACCAGGCAGCCAATGGCAAAAGCCGTCCAGTGGATACCGGCGATGCTGTTAAACGAGTTAAAGAGCACAAACTGAATCAGCAGCGGCACGCAGCGAAACACATCGAGCAGCCATCCCAGCGGCGCACTGGCACGCGGATAGATCGCACGCAGCAAGCCAAACACAGCGCCCGATACGGTGCCTATCAGCATGGCCCACAGCGTCAGCTGCAAACTGACCCAAGCGCCTGCCAGCATGAACTGCAGGTCGGAGAGGGAGAAGTCGGTACTCAACATGCTGCGCCTTAGTAACGAAACAAGCGCCAGGCCAGCAGGCGCGCACCGACCATGATGCCCTTGGCCAACAGGTAATAAATTACGGCAGCAATGGTAAAGAACTCGAAAGTGCGAAAGGTCAGCACGTTGTAGGCCTGGGTAACGCCAGTTAGGTCGTTATTGAGTCCGACCACCACCCCGAGCGAGGTCATCAGCATGGCCCAGACCATTTGATTGGTCATGGGGTAAAACACAATGCGCAAGAGCTGCGGCACGACGATCAGGCGGTAGGCCTGAAATGCGCTCATGCCCAGCGAGCGCGCCGCGCGTACCTGGGTGTGCGGTATGGCTTTGAGGCCACCGCGAAAATTCTCGGTCAGGTAGCCGGCATTGTTAAAGGTGATGCCCGCTAGCAGCGCAAAGGAAGAACTGAGGTGAACGTCAAACGCGCCCAGCCCGAAGTACAGCATGTAAATTTGAAATAAGGCGGGTGTGTTGCGCGCCACCGATACCCAGGCATCGGCGAAGTGGCGCAGCGGCGCCTGGCGGGCGGTTTGCATGGCGGTGAGCGCCAGTGCAATAAGGACGCCAAACACCATCGATAGCACTGTTGTTTGCAAGGTGAACCAGGTCCCCACCAGCATATCGGGCAGGGCTTTGAAGGCGGCAATCCAGCGGAAGGAGTAGTCAAAGTCCATTGGGCCGCACTATGCCTTATGCCGGGGCGCTTTCGGTGGCCGGGCTATACAGCAGCCAAGCGGGCAGAGCCGGCGGTGCCTGACCGGTGCAGGCGGTATCAGCGCAATCGGCCAGCGAGCCGAAGTGCACCTGCCGCCCGGTCAGGCCCGGCGCGTAGTGCGCGTACTTGCCCGAATTGGTCATGATGACGCGCGCGGCCACCGGTACCACCGGTTCGTCCAGCATGCACCAGCAGGTATCGGTAATCAGGTTCACGCCAAAGGCTTCGAGCACCGCAATATCGCCATTGGCCTGCGCTTGTTCTTTGACCGCGCGGCCCAGGGTAAGCACGGTTTGCGTGGCCGGGTGGCGCTGACGCCCTTGCAGCAAGCGGGCCAGCGCTCGGCACTCGGTCGCGGAGAAATGCGGATTCCCCAGGGCCACTAAATCCACTGTGGGTTCGGGCGAACTGCTCAGCTCGCGCCAGGAGTGTTGTAAGTCCTGCAAGCTGACCGTAAAGGTTTGCACCGGCGCTTTACCGCCCAAGCCGGTGGTGGCATCGGGCGCCTCCGGTGTGGCGCCCACAATATGAAACATGGGCGCTGCGCTGCTTGTGGCAAAGGCGGCGCCAAAGGCCTTCATGTCATCACTGCTCAGGCCCGATTTTTCCAAACCGCACAGCACTGGTATCTGGGTGCCGCAGAGCAGGCCCACGTGGTAGCCCAGCAGCGGGTAGTAAGCATCGTCCGCGCCTTGGGGTGCGGGCACATCGATGCGCAGCGTGGCATAGCGGTTGCCCAGCAGATGGCATCCGGCTTTGGGTGCGCGCCCGGTCAGGGCTATGCAGATGTCTAAAAAATCCGCGTACTTTGCGGTGTATGCGCCCAACACGCTATTGGCATAGACCACGGCGTTGGACTCGGCCCAGACGATGTGTTCACCGGCCAGCGGCGCGGTGTCCAAGAGATAGGGCGCGCAGGTGTAGCTCGCTTGTGCGCCCATATCCACATAGGCCTGGCCCAGAGCGCTGGCGGGTTCGCCAAACACCGGGTCTATGCCCAGCGCACGCCATCGGCGCTGGTCCACGGATATTGAGTTCAGCGTGGTCGGCACTTTGACTTGTGCGCCCCATTCGCACAGTTGCTGCGCAAATCGCAAGCTGGCCGAGCCGGTGTAAATGCAGCCGTCGATATGCGCCTGCACTACGTCAATCAGTTCGGTCGCGCCTTGCAAACGCGCCATGCGCAGCACGATTTGCATAGCCACCTGGCGCGCTTTGCCTTGGGCTCCGGCAAGAATTTCCTGGTCTTGCGCGCTTAGTTGCATGCCGTCGGGAATGCTGCTGATGGGCAACTCTTGGCCGGATGATGGAGAGGATGATCCGTTGTCCGCTGCGCTGGCTATTTCCGATGCAGTGGAGGGCTGCGCTTGCGCGCTCAGGCAGACACGGCCATCGGCCAACACCTCGGCCCAACCCGCATCGCGCAGGCTCGCAAAAGCGGCGCTGCCCACGCTAACCACGGGCAGGGCGCGTCCGAACACCAGTTCGGCCACGATAGCGCCCAGCGCCAAAATTTCGTCGGCTTGTTCCAGCACCAGGGCCGCAGGCCCCTTGCCGTTGAGTATGACTTCCATCAGCACGCTGCTGCCGGTGCAAGAGCCGCGTCCGTTAGGGATGGCAAGCACTTTGCCGGTAATGATCTGTCCGCTTAAGGGGTGGTGGCGGTCTATGACTTCACCGGTGGTGGGCCCCACGCCGCCCCAAAAACTCAGTGCGGTGTCGCTAAATAGTACCGGCCCACGAGCCGATCCAGAGGTGAGCGCTTCGCCTTGGATGGCTTGGACCTGCATAAAAAAATTCTCGTTCGGGCGCCCGCAAATCCCTGGGTGGGGTTGGCGGGCGCGGGTTGCTATCAGTAGTAAACACCGGGGACAGTCAGGTCAGGTGCTTTGCCTTCGCCGACCCATTTTTTGTACAGCTCAGCATAGCGGCCGGTGCGCACTTGCTGGTTCACAAACAGGTTCAGGTAGTTGATCAGGCCATACTCGCCGCGCGGTGCGACCAAAGACACATAGTCAATGGGGTAAGGGGCATTGCCGCCCACTTTGAGGCGCTTGTCGTACTTGCCTGACTTGATAGACGCAAAGGCCACGGTCGATGTGGCGACGGTTGCATCAATCTTGCCTTGGCTGACGGCCAAAATCGTGTCGGCTTGTGTTGGGAAGGCCAGGAAGCTGCCCTTCTTGTCGTTCCAGGCTTTTACGTCTTTTTCCAGCGCGATAGCTTCGTAGGTACTCACCGTGTTGCCCACCGGGTGACCTTTTAGGTCGGCGTAGTTTTGGATCTTCTTGTCGTCACGGGTCAGCACGACCATGGTGAAGGC
>CAMDHL010000125.1 GCA_945898105.1 Comamonas sp. lk
ATTCATAAAAATTAATTTTGATTTTTTTAGTTCAGTGGACTATGATCCCCACGGCGCCGCATCAAGGAGCGTGTCCGCAGGCTTTTAGCGCTTCACTAGGGCGCGCGCCTGGTGTTCAGTCTTGTTTTTCAAACCCAACTCGGAGTAAATAGCATGAAGTTAAAACACCTTGCGGCACGCCTTGCGATGTCGCTTTTGACGGTAGCCGGTGGCACGGCGATGGCGGCAGACTGGGTAGTCGGCGCCAATGTGGGCAACGTGCCATGGGAGTTCCAGGACGCGTCGGGCAAGATCGTCGGATTTGAGATCGACCTGGTCAACGAAGTTGCCAAGCGTGCGGGCAAAACCGTACAAATTGATAACATTCCGTTCAATGGCCTGTTCCCTGCCGTTCAGTCGGGACGCATCCAGATCGCTGTTTCTTCGATCACCATCACCGCTAAGCGTCTGGAGTCGCTGGCATTTGCCCAGCCCTACTATGACAGCGACCAGTCGCTTTCTGTACTGAAAACCACCAAGATCGAAAAGCTTGAGGACCTGGCTGGTAAGGCTGTCGGTGTGGACACCGCTTCCACCGGTGACATGTACGCAACCGAAAACACCGCCAAGCTCAAGATCGCCAAGATTTCCCGGTACGAGGGCCTGGCCCCCGCCATGTTGGACTTGGCAGCCGGCCGCATTGATGGCTACATCAGCGACATCCCAGCAGTGGAGTACTACATCAAGGACAAGCCCCAGTACCGTGTGGTCGCGCGCATTCCGACCAATGAGCGCTACTCCTTTATGTTTGCGAAGAACTTTGCCGACGCTGGCAAGGTCAATGACATCATCACCACGCTGAAAAAAGAAGGCTTTATCGCCGCTACCCACAAAAAGTGGTTTGGCACTACACCACCTGACAGTTCATCGACTGTCAAGGTGATGGACGTTCCTAAGCTGTAAAACCATGACTGAGACGCGCCCGTACGCAGCTGTGTAAGCAGACTGCGCGCGGGCGTGCAGAATCGCACCCATGAGTTTGATTGAGACTTTTTTTAATTGGGGCGTTTTCATCGGCGCGCTCCCAGCCTTGCTCGAAGGCCTTTGGGTCACCGTCATGCTGGGGATGGTAAGTATCGTGGCCGGTACCGCGTCCGGCCTTGCAATGGCACTGATCCGCTTGTATGGCCCTGCCCCTCTTCGCTGGTTGGCGCGGGTCTATATTGACGCCTTCCGCTCTATCCCACTGCTGGTTTTACTGGTTTTAGTTTATTACGCACTGCCTTTTGTGGGGGTGCGCTTTTCTTCGTTTGTGTCTGCAGCGCTTGCAATCAGCCTGGTCTCATGCGCTTATGCGGCCGAAATTTTCCGCGCTGGCATTCAGGCGGTTCCCAAGGGCCAATTCGAAGCAGCCCAGGCCATTGGCCTGGGATTTGGCAGCAGCATGCGCTACGTGATCTTGCCACAGGCACTGCGTATCGTGGTGCCGCCACTTACCAGTAACTGCATCAACGTACTCAAAGACACCGCGTTGGCCTCGGTCGTGGCGATGCCGGATTTGCTCAAACAAGCTACGCAGGCGCAGGCGCTCGCGGCCAATCCCACACCGCTCATCGGCGCCGCCTTGCTTTACCTCCTGTTGCTCTTGCCTCTGGTAAGGCTCGTTAGCTATTTCGAATCACGCCACCCCAGCCGGTAACAGCCCCCATGTCCACGCCTCTCATCCAGATCCGGCAATTGCATAAATCCTTTGGTGCGGTTGGCGTATTGCACGGCATTGATTTGGAGGTGCAAGCGGGCGAGGTGCTGGTGGTGGTCGGGCCTTCCGGTTCGGGCAAGTCGACCCTCATTCGTTGCATCAACCTGCTGGAGGAGTACCAGGGTGGCGAGGTATTGGTCGATGGCGTGCGGGTACAAAAAGGCCCGCAACTTGTCACGGTGCGTACCGGTGTGGGCATGGTGTTCCAAAGCTTTAACTTGTTTGCGCACCTCAGCGCACTGGACAATGTGGCCTTGGGCCCTTTGCGGGTCCATCGCTTGGCACGCAGTGCCGCGCTCGCGCGGGCTGCAGAGGTTTTGGCGCAGGTAGGCATGGCGGAACACAGTCATAAATATCCCGCTGAGTTGTCAGGCGGGCAGCAACAACGGGTAGCCATCGCCCGTGCCTTAGCCATGCAACCCAAGGTGCTGCTATTTGACGAACCCACTTCGGCGCTGGACCCGGAGATGGTGGGCGAGGTGCTGGACGTAATGCAGCAGCTCACCAAAACCGGCGTGACCATGGTCATCGTTACCCACGAGATGGGTTTTGCCCGGCGCGTAGCACACCGGGTGGTTTTTATGGAAGCCGGGCGCATCATCGAGCAAGGCGCGCCAGACCAGTTTTTCGGGCAACCGCGCGAGGCCCGCACCCAAGCGTTTCTTAAAGCCGTTTTGCAACACTGAGAACTTTCCATGGACACTCCCTCGCTCGCCCTTGACCTGAACGCCATTCGTGGCGAATTTCCAGCGCTGGCACAAGATTTTGTATTTCTGGATAACGCAGGGGGCTCGCAGGTATTGACCCGGGTAGCTGACCGGGTGCGCGACTATTTGCTCACCAGCAGCGTGCAGTTGGGTGCCAGCTATGTGCATTCGCAGGCCGCTGGGGCGAAAGTACTGGAGGCACGCAAGTCGGTGGCGCGACTGATTAATGCAGCCCATGATGAAGAAGTGGTCATGGGGGGCGCGACCACGGCATTGATGTTCCAACTGATCCAGGCCATATTGCCGCAGGTCCGCCCCGGTGACGAAATCATTTTGACCAACACCGACCACGAAGCGAATATCGGTGCCTGGCTTCGCTTGCAGGCCGCTGGGGCCACCGTTCATTTCTGGAATGTGAATCCCCTCACCTTGGAATTAGACCTTTCCGATCTGGATCGGCTGCTGTCGCCCCGCACCACCTGGGTAGCCATGACGCATGCATCCAATGTGCTGGGCACCGTGAATCCCGTAGCCGAGGTAGCACAGCGGGCACACCGCATGGGCGCACGCCTCTGTGTAGATGCAGTGGCTTATGCGCCGCACCGACTGGTGGACGTGCAGGCTAGCGGCGCAGATATATATGTGTTTAGCTTTTACAAAGTATTTGGCCCGCACTACGCCGTGCTGTGGGGGCGTCACGAGCTGCTGTTGCAACTGGCCAGCCTGAACCATTACTTCATCACGTCCGACACGCTGCCCTACAAATTGCAGCCGGGCAATGTCAACTACGAGTTGTCGTATGGCTGCATCGGCATAAGCGATTACTTGGACTCGGTAGGCACCGCCTTGGGCGCGCCAGGCGATATGCGCAGCCGCATGCAACATGCGTTTGACGCCTTCGAACGCCACGAAGACGCGCTGGCCGAACAGCTACTGGCCTACTTGCGTGGCAAGGCCGGGGTGCGCATTATTGGGCGCTCCCATGTCAGCGCAGGGCAGCGGGTGCCAACCGTCAGTTTTGTGGTGCGCGGCGCAATGAGCGAGGCTATCGTTTTGCATACCGACCGCTTTGGCATCGGCATCCGCTTTGGCGATTTTTATGCCAAACGCCTAATCGAAGCGCTGGGACTGCAAGCGCGCGGCGGCGTGGTGCGGGTATCGATTGCGCACTACAACACGCCAGCGGAAATGGAGCACCTGATCACGCACCTGGACGCCGCCATTGACGCGGGCCTGGACGCCAACCCCGCGCTCTCCCTCGTCCACGCTTAAGCCCCGGAGAACCACCGTGACTAATTCCACCGCAACGCTGATCCGCAACGGTCGGGTGATTACCGCCAGTGACGACTACGTTGCCGATGTGCTGCTGCAAGACGGCATCGTGCACACCATTGGCCAAGCCATAGAAGTCGGGCCAGGCGTGCGCGTGGTGGACGCCACCGGCCTGTATGTACTGCCCGGTGGCGTAGACACCCATGTCCATTTAGAAAACGTAATTGGCCCCACCATTACCGCCGACACCTTTGCCAGTGGCACCAAGGCCGCAGCCTTTGGCGGCACTACCACCATCGTAGATTTTGCGCTGCAAACGGAACTCGATTCACCCTTGGGTGCTATTGCCCGGGCACAACGCAGCGCCGAGTCGCAGGTCAATGTGGATTACAGCCTGCATGTGATAGTCACCCGCGTGGACGAGCAAGTACTCAAAGACGTGCGCTACGCCATGCATCATGAAGGCGTGAGCAGCTTCAAGATGTTCATGGCCTACCCTGGCGTCATGATGGCCGACGACGCCTCCATTTTTCGTATGTTGCGCCAAGTGGGAGCCGACGGAGGCATGGTCGCGCTACACGCCGAAAACGGCACGGTGATCGACCTGCTGATAAAGGAAGCGCTGGAGGCCGGCCACACCTCGCCCCGCTATCACGCACTCACGCGCCCCTCGCTCATGGAGGGTGAGGCAACGCACCGCGGTATCCGCCTGGCCGAACTAGCCAACGCGCCGATTTACTTTGTGCATGTATCAAGTAACGATGCGCTCAAGCACATTGTGAGCGCGCGCGCCGAAGGTATTCCGGTGTTTGCCGAAACCTGCCCGCACTACCTGCTGTTTGACGACTCGGTCTACGACAACGACGACTTTGAGACCGCCAAGTACGTGATGACGCCGCCGCTGCGTAAGCCCGATGATCAAAAGCACCTGTGGCGCGCCCTGCGCTACGACGATTTACAGGTCATCGCGACTGACCATTGCCCGTTTTGCATGAAGGCTGACCACCTGGGTCTGCGCAGTTCCAAGCTACGAGGCACGAAAAATTTTGCGGAGATACCAAATGGTGCACCGGGTATCGAGACCCGGCTAGTCAGCCTGTTTGATATTGGCGTGATGCAGGGCAAGCTTTCGCTTAACCGCTTTGTTGAGCTAACCGCCACCACACCCGCCAAGCTGTTTGGCCTGTTTCCCAAAAAAGGCACGATTGCTGTGGGCAGTGACGCCGATGTGGTGCTGTTCAACCCGGCGGTCACCCAAACCATCCACGCAAAGCACCTGCATGGCAACTGCGATCACACACTGCTCGAAGGGCGCACTTTGCAAGGCCGGGTAGAGAAAGTGTTTTTGCGCGGCAATCTGATTGTGGACGGCCACGATTGGCATGGGCGCGAGGGCATGGGCCGCTTTGTGCCACGCGGCCAGGTGCGGGCCTTTTAAGCCATGGCGCAAGGAAAAACCGAAAAGTCTGACAAGCCCAAAACGCTCGAAGCACTGCGTGCCCTGGTCGCGCTGCAAAGCGAACAACTTACGCCGCGCATGCGTGACGCAGCGCATTACGCACTGGAGCATCCCAAAGACGTCGCCTTGTGCTCTTTGGCGGACCTGGCGCAGCAGTCGCAGCTCTCGCCGGTGGCATTTATCCGCTTAGCACAGGCCTTGGGCTTTGCTGGTTTTTCAGACCTCAAGCGATTGTTTCGCGCACCCTTGCAGCAAGCAGCCAACCCCACCTATAGCGAGCGCATCCGCCATTACGGCGGAGAGCTTACGCTCAGCCGCCCCCAAGATCCGGTGGCGGTATTGCGCGCTTTTAGCCAGGCAAATATCGTCTCGCTACAACACTTGCAGGCAGATGCCGAGGTCTTGCCCCTCAAGCAAGCTATCGTAATGCTGCAACGCGCCCGGTTAGTCCACGTGATCGGCCTGCGCCGCTCCTATGCGGTGGCCTCCTACCTCGCCTACGCCCTGAATCGCACCGGGCGTGCAGCAGTGCAAATCAATGGTCAGGGTGGCATGGTGCTCGAGCAGGCTGAAGTGGCCGGTCCGCAAGACTTGCTGGTGGCCATCAGCTTTCCGCCCTATGCGGCAGATACGCTCAGGGTGTGTGAACAGGCCAAAGTCCGCGGCACCCAGATTCTTGCCATCACCAACGGCGCACTCAGCCCCCTTGGACGCATCGCAGACCTGCTGATTGACGTGAACGACGCAGAGTTAAAGGGCTTTCGCTCTTTAACTTCCGCGTTGTGCGTGGTGCAAACTCTGGTGATGGGCCTGACATTTGGCAAACGCCATCGGAGCCGCAAAGGTGCCGCCAGCCAGGCCGGCCCAGACCTAACTGACATAGATTGCTAAATCCCATGGCACCTATCCCGACTAAGCTGACCATTGAGCCACTGACTGCCGAAGGTTTCCTTCCATTTGGCGAGGTGATCGAGGCGCGAGACACAGCGCGCCAATTCACCATCAACCAGGGCTACGCCACTAGATTTCACGATTTGGCACGCGTTGACGTAGGCCATGGTACGGCGTTGGTTAGCATCTTTCGGGCTTTGCCACGTACCGTGCCCATGCAACTTCAGGTGATGGAGCGACACCCCCTGGGTAGCCAGGCTTTCGTAGCCATGGCCGAGTTGCCGTTCTTGGTGGTGGTAGCGCCGCCTACGGAGGTCTTGCGAGTGGCTGATATCCGCTGTTTTCGTGCCGATGCAGGCCAAGGCGTTAACTATGCCAAAGGTGTTTGGCACCATCCCCTGATCGCCATCGGACGAGGCAGCGACTTCTTGGTCATCGACCGTGGCGGTCCATCAAGTGAGCGCAATCTCGATGAGGTCGATGTCCTAGCGCATCAAATTTGGATTGACTGCT
>CAMDHL010000126.1 GCA_945898105.1 Comamonas sp. lk
AGCAGCGTGAAGGGGATCAGCAAGTGGATGGGCGTAAAGCCCTCGATATTGGGCAGGTTGTAATCGCGGATAAACATGGCGCTGGTGCTGGCGGCCAGCATCAGCGTTACAAAGCCATAGCCAAAAGCACGGTGCACGCGCGGCCGCAGCACGGCGCCCTTGCGTGCCCAAATGGCCACGGGCCCGAGCACCAGCGCGCCCAGAGCGGCGCTCATGTGGACGGCGATGAGGGGGGACATTTGCATAGCGACACGCCGGTTACCAGGTCAGGCTTTGGTTTGTGAAAACACGATGGTACTGCCTGCATAACAGCCATGCGGCAGTGCGACAATCCCTTCGCCCTAGTGGGCTAATGAACTTTTAAAAGTGGTGCGGTATGGAATTGGACAGTGTGCTTTTGCTCAAAGCGGCGGTTATGGGGATCGTCGAGGGGCTGACCGAGTTTTTACCGATTTCATCGACCGGGCATTTGATTTTGGCGGGCGCGTTGCTCGGTTTTGATGACGAGAAGGCCAAGGTGTTTGAGATCGCGATCCAGACTGGGGCGATATTTGCGGTGATTTTGGTGTACTGGGACAAGATCAAATCTACCGTGCTGGCTTTGCCCACGCAGGGCAGGGCGCAGGCTTTTGCTATGAATGTACTGATCGCGTTTTTGCCTGCCGTGGTGTTGGGTTTGCTGTTTGGCAACATCATCAAAGCCCATTTGTTTACCCCGCTGATTGTGGCCAGCACCTTTATCGCGGGTGGCTTGATTATTTTGTGGGCTGAGCGGCGCCAGGCTGCTGCCGAAGACGTGCAGACTGGCTATTTTGCACGCGTGGGCGATGTCGATGACATGACCATGTGGGACGCCCTCAAGGTAGGCCTGGTGCAATGTTTGGCCATGGTGCCGGGCACCAGTCGTAGCGGGGCCACCATCATTGGCGGTATGTTGCTGGGTATGTCGCGCAAGGCGGCGACTGACTTTTCGTTTTTCTTAGCCATCCCCACGCTGATAGGCGCGGGCGTGTACAGCTTGTACAAAGAGCGGGCTTTGCTTAGCCTGGCTGATGCGCCACTCTTTGCCGTGGGCCTGGTGTTTTCCTTTATCAGCGCCTGGGCCTGCGTGCGCTGGCTACTGCGTTTTGTGGCTACGCACAGCTTTGTCGGCTTTGCGTATTACCGCATCGCCTTTGGCATCGTTGTGCTGGCGACCGACTGGAGTGGCTTGGTCGTTTGGAAGGCCTAAGCGCCCATATTGCGTAAAGCGGTTTCGATGGCTGCTGCGGTAGCCAGTGGTTTTTCCATGGGAAATAAGTGCGTGCCGTCGAGCATGATGATGCGCCCGCGTGTGACTTTTTCGGTCATGCCCATACCAACGCGTTTCATCTCCCAGGACTGACGACCGCCGATAAAACTCACCGGGCATTTCAATGGATTGCGCCTGAGCAGCCGGTCCAGGTTGTCGGGAATAGTGTTGTAGATATTCGTCTCGATTTCCCGATCAAAAGCAAGTACGCGTTTGCCTTCGTGATCCACCGTGCCGTGGGCGATGTAGTCGCGCAAAACCGGATCGTCCCATTTGGAAAATGCGCGTTTGTGTTTGAAGTGCTCGTAGGCGGCTTGTTCGCTAGGCCAGCTATTGCGCCGCTTGTGGCTAACGGCGGCGGGCGATAACGAGCCGACTAATTGCGCGCCTTTAATCACCCCCAAAGCCATTGAGCGCCAGCCGCCCAATATCGGCGCGTCAATCAGCAACACGCCCTTGGCTAAACCAGGATTGCGCGCTGCCGCCATCAGACTGAGAAATCCACCAAGCGAGTGGCCCGCCAGCCACACCGGCCCACCTGCCTTGTCCGCTTGCGCTTGCGCAAAATCTGCCACTTGCTGCACCAAGTGCTTCCAGTTGTTGCTGACCGGGTACTGCGGGTCATGGCCCACCTTCTCGATGGCTTGCACCGCAAAGCCGCGTTTTCGCAAATGGGCAAACAAGATGCTGTAGGTGCTGGCTGGAAAGCTGTTGGCGTGGGAAAAAACGAGCGGGGTGGAATGCATGGAGTTCCGAAAGGGGTAGGTGTCGCGTTTGCGAAGTGCACTAAGTATGAAAGCGCTGATTATCCGGGCCGAGCGATTAGGAGGTCTAAGTTAGGGATATGAGTGCGCGCTGGTTGAATGGATGAACGCTCAAGCCTGGATTGATGGGCCCTAGCAGGCTGGCGGTTTTAGCCAACGCCAAATGGCTCTTGTCCAGGTGCAGTGCCGATGTATCGCAAAGCTAGAATCGGTTACAACCCATTTTTGCAATATAAGATTTCCGAAATCGCCATCGCAAAGCGCATGCCTTTATCCCCACGGAGTCACTTCTCATGACAGATGGCCAATCCGCCAACTCGTCGCTGCAAAGCGCACCGCTTGACCAAGCATCCGAACTTCGCGCTGGTTCGGCAATGGATGCTGAAGTCGAGCAAGCAGACCCCAAGCCGCTGATGGCGACAGGACCCGCCAACACTATGGCATCGCCGACCAGCCACCAAAACCTCGCGCAGCAAATGCAGGTTTTTTTGACGCGCACCGACATCCAGCAAAGTCGTAAAAACCGCTTTTATTTGCAGCAAGTATTTGAGCTTCTCAGCGAGCTGGACCAGCACACCGCGCGGCTGGGCCAATTGCAAACTTCATTACAGGAAACCGAAGCGCATATCAAGCGCATCCGCCACAGTCTGGTGGAGATTGCCGGTGATTCGGTAGATGCCGAAAACGAAGCCTTGGCGATTGCTCAGGCGCGGGCTCATCTGGCCGGACTCTTGCGCGACAAGATCGTGCAAGAGTTTGAATGAGGGCAGGATATATGGTTTTTATTGCTACTTTTTGGGCTGCCGTAATCAACCTGTTATTGCTGGTCGTAGCCGTGGCGTTGCACCCCGCTTCTCTGGACGGTTTGCATTGGCTGCGCGACTTGCCTTGGCCCTGGTTTGGGACTGAATTACTCGGTATTTTTGACATGCAATCGTTGGATGCTGGCGCACTGTGGGCCTTGTGGATCTGCGTGACCGTGGCTTTGCTAGTGGGCTCTACCGTGGCGTATGCGGCCTTAGAGTTGGCTGGCAGATCTGCTGCGATACGCCCCGCACCTGAACCGCAAGTTGCAGCTTTATTTAGCGACTTGTCCGGCGGGATGGCTGGCTTGGGCGGTTTTGGCAATTCGGAATTGCGCGACCTGGGCGTCGCTCCAAGCCTCGCACGGCAAGCGCAAACAGCCGATGTCGTGGACACCGAGCGTGATGCTCCGGCAGTCGCGATCCCCGTTCCAGCGGCCAGTGCGCCTGACATCGCTGCCTCCTTGCAGCAAATCGACCCCCAATTGAGCGCAAGCTACGACGCCCTGCTGCGTGAACTCAAATCCCCCCGATCGCTTTAATTCGGTTCGTAGTTCTATTTGGTTTGCGGCCCAGTGAATCCGCGGCGCACCGCGGCTAGTTTGTTTGCGTCGCAGCGGGTTAATTGGCGTCAGAAACTGATTAACTTCGTATCCATTTGTCTTACACCCGAATGCTTCGCGCACGCGTGAGGTTAGGCAGTAACCCCAGTTAAAGCGATTTGAGCTGGTAGATGGCGTCCATGGCTTCACGTGGGCTCATGGCGTCTGGGTTGAGGGCGGCAACAAAGGCTTCCAAGGGGCTGGGGGCGGTGGGGGCTTGCGCGGGAGCGGGGGCAAATAAATCGACTTGGGCTTGGGCAGTGCTGGCTTGTTGTTCCAAGGCTTCCAGGGTGTGTCGGGCTTGGTTAAGCACGGTTGCCGGGATGCCGGCCAGGCGTGCCACTTGAATGCCATAACTCCGGCTGGCAGGCCCGGGCTCGATGGCGTGCAAGAACACGATGTCGCGACCCGATTCGGCCGCGCTGACATGCACGTTGACCGCGCTATGGTGCGTTGCGGGGAAGTCGGTCAACTCAAAATAATGCGTCGCGAACAGCGTGAAGGATTGCGTCTTGTCGTGCAACTGCCCAGCAATCGCGCTGGCCAGCGCAAGGCCGTCAAAGGTGGAAGTGCCGCGTCCGATTTCGTCCATCAATACCAGCGACTGCGGCGTAGCACTGTGCAAAATTTGGGCCGCCTCCACCATCTCCAGCATGAAGGTCGATTGCGCATTGGCCAGGTCGTCGGCAGCGCCTATGCGGGTGTGAATCGCGTCCACTGGCCCCAGGCGGCAGGCCTTGGCCGGCACATACGATCCCATGGAGGCCAGCAGCACGATCAACGCTACCTGCCGCATATACGTGGACTTGCCGCCCATATTCGGCCCGGTGATGATTTGCATGCGCTGGCGCGGCCCCAGCAGCGTGTCATTTGCGATGAAGTTACCGCTGCTCAGCTCTGCCAGGCGCGCTTGCACCACAGGGTGACGGCCTTGCAAAATTTCGATGCAGGGATGCTCTACAAAATCGGGCGCACACCAACCTAGCGTGAGTGCGCGCTCGGCCAGTGCGCACAGCGCGTCCAGCGCGGCCAGCGCGCGCGCCAGGCGGGTGAGCGATGGCACATAGGCTTGCAACTGGTCTAGCAGTTGTTCAAACAAAAATTTCTCTCGCGCTAGTGCGCGTTCCTGTGCGCTCAAGGCTTTGTCCTCAAAGGCTTTGAGCTCGGGCGTGATAAAGCGTTCGGCGTTTTTTAGGGTCTGACGGCGCCGGTAGTCGTCTGGCACTTTGCTGCTCTGGCCTTGGCTGACCTCGATATAAAAGCCATGCACTTTGTTGAACTGCACGCGTAGATTGGCAATGCCAGTGCGTGCGCGTTCGCGCGCTTCCAGGTCCAGCAAAAACGCGTCGCAATTGGTTTGGATAGCGCGCAATTCGTCCAGATCGGCGTCATAGCCGTTGGCGATGACGCCGCCATCGCGCACCATGGCGGCGGGCTCGGGCGCAATTGCAGCTTGCAACAAGGTGGCGCAGTCCGGCGGCGCGAGCAGGTCTTGTGCGATACGGCCCAGCAAGTCTTGCTGCCCGTGTAACTGATTGGCCAGCAAGCCGCTTTTGTGTAAGGTGTTGGCTAGGCCCAGCAGCTCTCGTGGACGCACCTGGCGCAGGCTCAGGCGGGCGGCAATGCGCTCTACATCCGCGCTGCCCTTTATATGACTGCGCACTACCGGGCCCAGTGCTTGCGCCTGGCCCTGCATCTGGTGCAGCGCGCTGATGGCTTGCAGGCGGGCACGTGCCTGGCTGCGCGCGCGCAAAGGGCCAAGCAACCACCCCTTGAGCATGCGGCTTCCCATGCCAGTCATACAGGTATCGAGTAAAGAAAAAAGCGTGGGTGCATCTTCGCCCCGCAGAGTTTGGGTTAACTCCAAATTACGCCGCGTACTGGCGGGCAGGTCGATGCGTTCACCATCGCGCTGCACTTCCAGACCGCTGATGTGTGTCAGCGCCCGACCCTGGGTGTGTTCGGCATAGGCCAGCAGCGCACCGGCTGCGGCGTGGGCCAGGGGTAGTTCTTGCGCATTCCAGCTGGCCAGGCTGGCAGCTTGCAGCACTTCCAACAATTTGCGCTGGCCCAACGCGCTATCAAATTGCCACTCGGGCCGTGCGGTGAGCGACAGCGCACTGTGAAAACGCAGTTGCTTGAGTCGCTCTTCCAAACTGCGCGTCAGGCCGCTGCTGTAGGCCAATTCGCTCGGGCCAATGCGTTGTACCCAGTCGGCCACCGCATCGGTGTTGCACTCGGCTAAATGCACCAGGCCTTGGGTCACGCTCAGCCAGGCCAAGCCGCAACGGTTACGCGGCCCCTGGTGCAAGGCCATCAGCATGGATTCCGATTTGTCGCTTAGTAATTCGGCGTCGGTCAGCGTGCCGGGTGTGACCACGCGCACCACTTTGCGATCCACGGGTCCTTTGCCGCCCACTTCGCCGACCTGCTCGCAAATCGCGACCGATTCGCCCTGGCGAATCAGCTTGGCCAAATAGCCCTCGACCGCATGAAAAGGCACACCGGCCATGGGAATGGGCTGACCGCCGCTTTGGCCCCGGTGCGTGAGCGTGATGTCCAGCAGCCGCGCCGCTTTTTCAGCATCGGCAAAAAACATCTCGTAAAAATCACCCATGCGGTAGAACAGCAACGTGTCCGGGTAGTCCGCCTTGAGGCCCAGGTACTGGGTCATCATCGGGGTGTGCTGGGTGTCGGGTTCGCGCATCGGGGGAAGTCTAGCAAGTGTTGTTCTTGCTGCCACTCGCACAGAGCTCGTGGCATCAAGCAAAATCGCTCCATGTCTGAACCCACCTCGCTGCACCCTGTCGAATCCGCTCATTGGCACCCTGTGGCGGCGCTGGCCGATGTGCAGGCGCAGCCCTTGGCGGTGCAGTTGCTGGATCAGCCACTCGTCTTGTGGCGCGACGACGCCGGCGCGGTGCATGCCTGGGCCGACCAGTGCCCGCACCGGGGCGCGCGCTTGTCGCTGGGCCGGGTGTGTGCCGGGCGGCTGGAATGTCCCTATCCCGGCTGGCAGTTTGCGCCTTCGGGCCAATGTGTGCGGGTGCCCGCGCTGCCGGACTTTGTGCCGCCTGCGGGC
>CAMDHL010000127.1 GCA_945898105.1 Comamonas sp. lk
ATGCTTTGCAATTGCTGTGCGCCATAGGCATGGAGCCGCCGATCAATGCGCATGCAGACGCCATCCGCGATGAAAAACTCAAAGTCCTGCGCTCGCTAAAGCCCTGGACCACCGAAAGCCTGACTAGCGACGTGGTGCGCGGACAGTATTCGGCGGGCAGCAGCGCCGGTACTCCGGTGCCGGGCTACCGCGAAGAAAAAGGCGTGGACCCACAAAGCAATACCGAAACCTTTGTGGCCTTGCGCACCGAAATCGCGAACTGGCGCTGGGCTGGCGTGCCCTTTTACATACGCACAGGCAAACGCCTGGCCGGGCGCGATGCACGCATCGTGGTCAATTTCCGTCCCACGCCGCATGCCATCTTTCGCTCCGGTGCCAATGCCGGCAACCAGTTGGTGATCAATCTGCAGCCCAAAGACGGGTTGGAGTTGCATTTGCTGGCGCAGGGCCAGGACATGCGCGGTGCGAAAGCGGCGAACGCACTTGCCCCAGTCCAGCTGGACCTGGACTTTGCCAAGCGCTTTGGCTCGCAGCGCGTGGGCGCCTATGAGCGCCTGTTGCTTGATGTTATTGATGGGCGCCTAAACCTGTTTGTACGCAGCGACGAGCAGGAAGAAGCCTGGCGCTGGGTTGAGCCCTTGATCAAGCACTGGGCTGGCGATCCGCAAGGCCCGCGCCTTTATGCTTGCGGTACCTGGGGCCCAAGCGCATCAAGCGCAATGATCGCCCGCGATGGTTTTTGCTGGGACGAAGAGAACTAGCCTGGCGCACACCGGGCCGGCACAAAGGAAAGAATATGTTGGATCGCATCACCGCTTCGCTACCTTCATTGGCGCCTGCCGAGCAACGCGTGGGCAAGCTCTGCCTAAGCGATCCGCGCGCGTTTGCCAAATTACCGGTTAGCGAACTGGCCGACCGCGCCCATGTCAGTAAGCCCACGGTAGTGCGTTTTTGTCGTAGCGTGGGCTACGACGGTCTGGCGGACTTCAAACGCAAACTGGCCGGCACCATTAACGAGGGTGTGCCCTTTATTCACCGCAGCGTGGACGCTGACGACAAAATCGGCGACGTCATGGTCAAGGTCATCGACAACACCGTGGCCGCGTTTTTGAAATACCGCAATGAGGCCAGCACCTCGGCCATGGACCGCGCGGTGAACGCCTTGATTGAGGCCTATCGGCAAGGGCGCCAGGTGCCGTTTTTCGGAGTGGGTAATTCGGGCATCGTGGCCCAGGACGGACAGCACAAATTTTTCCGCCTCGGCGTGAACACCACAGCGTATAGCGACGGCCACATGCAGGTGATGTGCGCCTCGGTGCTGCGTCCTGGTGATTGCGTGATCGTCGTCAGCAACTCAGGTCGCACACGAGATTTGATGGACGCTTGCGACATTGCGCGCAAAAACGGCGCCACCACGATTGTGATCACCGCCAGCGGTTCGCCATTGGCCAGCGCCGGCCATATTCACCTCAACGCCGATCACCCTGAAGGCTTTGACAAGTACAGCCCCATGGTCTCGCGTCTTTTGCACTTGATGATTATCGACATCCTGGCCACGGCGGTGGCCTTGCGTATTGGTAGCACCACATTGCAGCCCTTGCTCAGCGATATGCGCCAAAACCTGCGCAGCAAGCGCTACACCTAAAAGCACAGGCTTTAAGAGCCGTACTCCATCGCGCGGCGCTGGCGCTCGACAAATTCCTGGTAGGTATCAATACCGCGCAATTGCAAAATCGTGTTGCGCACAGCGGCCTCGACCAGCACCGCGATATTGCGCCCCGCCACCACCTGAATCACTACTTTGCGCACGGGGATGCCAATCACGTCCTGCGTCAGCGGCTCATGCGGCATGCGCTCGTATTCGCGCTCCAGGGTTTCTTTGCGCACCAAATGCACGATGAGTTTGAGTCGCATTTTGCGGCGCACCGCGGTCTCGCCAAAAATAGCGCGGATGTCCAGCAGACCAATGCCGCGCACTTCCAGCAGGTTTTGCAACAGGTCCGGGCAGCGGCCTTCAATCGTGGCTTGGTTGATGCGGTACAGGTCCACCGAGTCATCGGCCACCAGGCCGTTGCCGCGCGAAATCAGCTCCAACCCCAATTCGCTTTTGCCCAGCCCCGATTCACCGGTAATCAAGACGCCTAGCCCCAAAATGTCCATGAATACACCGTGCATGGAGACGCGGTCAGCAAAGTGCTTGGACAAATAGGCGCGCAGCACGTCGATCACAAAAGCCGAAGAACCTTGGGCCGCAAACATGGGGATTTGCGCCTCCTCGCACATGCGCAGCAAGCCCGGCGGCGGCACTTGGCCGTCGGCCAGCACCAGTACCGGCGGCTCCAGGGTCACGATGCGCTGGATGCGCCGGGTGCTGTCTTCCTCGCTGGCGTTGGAGATGTAAGCAATCTCGCGCTCACCCAGAATTTGTACTCGGTAGGGGTGGATGTAATTGAGGTAACCCACTAAATCCGCACCGGACCGGGCGGCGCGCACAGCAACTTCGTCAAAGCGTCGCTCTGAGGCGCCAAGGCCCGCCACCCATTGCCATTGCAAACGGTGGCGAAATGCCTCGAACAGGACATCGGCGCTGATAGCGTTGGGTTTCACAGCTTAGGACCCGGTTGTATGGCTAAGGCTGTGCGCCGCACTGCGTCAATGCGCTTGGGTGGAACGCCAGCCTGTCAGAAGGCTGTGCAACTCTGCTGCGTCTGTGGTGCTGATCAGGCGCTTGCGCATTTCGGCATCATTGAGTAGTTCGGCGATCTCGGAGAGAATTTCCAGGTGGCGCTGGGTTGCCGCCTCGGGCACCAGCAAAAAAATCATCAGGCTGACCGCTTGGTCGTCAGGCGCGTCAAAGCCGATCGGCCGCGCTAACTGAAACACGGCGGCCATCGGGGACTTGAGGCCTTTGATGCGTCCGTGGGGAATAGCCACGCCGTGCCCCAGGCCCGTCGAACCCAGGCGCTCGCGGGAAAAAAGGCTGTCTGTGACCAAGGCTCGGCTCAGTCCGTGCAGGCTTTCAAACAGCAGACCGGCCTCTTCAAATGCGCGCTTTTTGCTGGTTACATCCACCTGGGCAAGCACATGTGGCTGCGGCAATAGGTTAGCGAGTCGGTTCATGGTGGTGCGGATTATGCCCATAAAAAAACCGCCACTTAGGTGGCGGTTTAGCTAACTTTGCAGACCCGGGCCGGCTACATCAGGCGCTTTGGCGCGGCATGGTGGTGGTCCTGAATGCGCTCCTTGTGGCGCCCAACCTGGCGGTCCAATTTGTCCACCAGATCGTCCACGGCGGCATAAAGGTCTTGGTGGGAGCTTTGGGCGAACAAATCGTTGCCCTTGACGTGGATATTGCATTCGGCGCGTTGCCTGCGCTCTTTTTCCTTTTGCTTTTCAACCGTGAGCAAGACTTTTACGTCGACGACCTGGTCAAAGTGCCGCATGATGCGGTCCAATTTTTCGGTTACATAACTACGCAGGGCCGGCGTTACTTCCAGATGATGGCCGCTAATTGTCAAATTCATAGATAGCCTCCAGTTGCTTGCTACACATCCGGCGACCTGGCGGTCGCCAGTCCAAATTCCGCAAAAATTACCGATTTCGCGGAAATCCCAGCCCCACTATGCGCCTGTTTTGGGAAAAAAGCAAAGCTTTTTCGATGGCCTTATGCGGCATGGGTTTGGGCCGTGGCGACAGGTGGCGCCAGGATGCGCGACCCCTGGGTAAAGCCTTCGCTAGCTTGGTTTTGGGGTGCGATAATCCGCGGATTCCTACTTTGGAGAGCATTCTTGGAACACTACCCTAGTTGGTAGCTTTCGGATGGTGTAGGCCGCATGGCCCTGTCGTTCGAAAGCTGCTGCATCCCCGCCGCCCCGTCGAACCGTAGGCCCCGACCTTCAACCTATTGCCATGCTCAATATTTTTACCCTGGCCAACGGCCGCCTATTCCAGGAAGAAATCGAATCCCTGGAAGAACTCTCCAAATTCCAGCCCATCTGGGTGGATTTGGAGTCGCCCACCGTCGAAGAAAAGCGCTGGATCAAGCAGTATTACGGCTTGTCCATTCCCGAAGACGCGATGGACGAAGATATTGAGGAATCCGCCCGCTTCTATACCGAAGACAACGGCGAGCTACATATCCGCAGTGACTTTTTAATTGCCGACGAAGACGAGCCGCGTACCGTGCGCGCCGCGTTTATCCTGAATCTGGTTAACGACAGCCTGAAAAGCAAAGGCGTCTTGTTCTCCATCCACGATGAAGACGTCCCGGTTTTCCGCCTGCTGCGTATGCGCGCCCGCCGCGCGCCTGGCCTTATCGAAGACGCCAAAGAAGTGTTACTCAAACTCTTTGATGCCGACGCAGAATATTCGGCCGATACGCTAGAAGGCATTTACGACGACCTCGAAAATGTGAGCCGTAAAGTGCTGGCCGGCAACGTGACGGACGAAATCGCGGGTGAGGCCTTGGCCGCTATCGCTCGCCACGAAGATATGAGCGGGCGCATCCGTCGCAATGTGATGGACACGCGGCGCGCCGTGAGCTTCATGATGCGTTCCAAAATGCTCAACGCCGAACAATTTGAGGACGCCCGCCAGATTCTGCGCGACATCGATTCGCTGGACAGCCACACTGCGTTCTTATTCGACAAGATCAACTTTTTGATGGACGCCACCGTGGGTTTCATCAATATCAACCAGAATAAGATCATCAAGATTTTCTCGGTGGCCAGCGTCGCCTTGCTGCCACCTACGCTGATCGCCAGCGTCTACGGTATGAACCTGAAGTTTCCCGAACTGGAATTTTTAGGTGGCTGGAGCTATCCCTACACCGTGGCGCTGATGATCTGCAGCGCGCTGGTGCCTATGTGGTACTTCCGCAAGCGGGGGTGGTTGAAGTAGTTCGTCGCTGTGGGGCCAAACAGCCTTATTGCATCGCCTGGGCTAACGTACTACAGACGGCAGCGCGCTTGGCGCTGGCGCTAGGCTCTGCAACGGTGTAGGCCGCTAGCATTTCTATGAGCAAGGGCTCATTTGCAGGATCCGGCAAATAAGGTTCAAGCCAAGAATTAGCGTTCAATGTAAATGCGCTGGCTCTTTCATCAATAACATCGTTAAACGCGGTCAGTAGGATTGGCATAAGTCTTAAGCTTGTGCCCTGATCGGCGTAGACCATAGTAGAGTTCCATGGACTGGATTGGTTGGAGGGGTCGCCGTATTGATTTGCGGCAGTATTCCAAATGCTTTTCGGACCGCTCAAACTTCCATACTTCCCATTGAAATTACAAATAGAGTCCTCTTGCGTTGCATCGCATGTCACGCAACCCAGCTTTTCGGTATGGATCAATGCGGCAAGGCGTTTGTCACATATTGAGTCATCTGGTGGGTTGCAAGCAACATTCAGCCCGGTAGTGGTTGCATACAAGGTCAGAATGGAAGCGCCGAATTTTGGGTTGGGTGCGCCTTTGACGGTAATTGAGTGGGTATTGCTAAGGCCTAAAGAATTGGTCACCGAAAGCTTAACGACATAGTCGCCCGCCACATCAATAGATAGAGATGCAGTTGACAACGTTGGATTATTTATAGTCGCGATGCTGTAGGCTGGTTTCCCGGTCACACTCCAGCTATACGAGGATAATGTTTGACCATTGGCGTCATAACTGCCGGCGCCGTTCAGGGTGATTGTGTTACCAACAACTGCGTTGCCGGACGAAGTAGCTAGCGCTATTAATCTAATGCTGGGGTTTGCCGCTTTAAAGTGTGTCTGGGCGGACTCCAAACTAACCGGTAAGGTGACGAGGGCGCCTGTTTTATCCTTTACCCTGGCTGTGGCAATAAGTTTCTTGAGCGAACCGGTTGCGTCGGAGTTAGAGAATTCAAACGGGCTGACATAAATACTAAAACCCGTATTGGGTAACGATTTGCTTTCCTCGGTCAGTTTGATTCCGTTCGTTGGGTCTTGATCGGCGTCCAAGCTTTGCAGCAAAACCAATAAGTTGGCGAAAACCTCCGCAGTGTTGTTGCCAGTCGGGTTGCCGCTGCTTTGGGCTAGATCCAGTGGCGTTATTGTGGCGCCAGCGGTTACGGTAGGCAGCTTTATACCGCCTATAGAAAAAGTCACTGTTTCGCCGATGGCGTACTTAAATTGCCCTAGGTCGTTGGTATATCCTTTTTGCGTCTTGGTTTCGTAATAGATATTTTCAACCGCACTGTCCACAAATACGCCGGTTGAGGGGGGTGTTACGGGGACTGGCTCAGTGGGTGCGGGAGGCCCCCCTCCTGGTCCGCCGCCGCCGCCGCAGGCGCAAAGCGCTAGGCAGAAAAAGCCTACAAATGAGCTCCAAACTAGTTTCTTCATGGTGGGTCAGTAATAGCTATCGCCGAACGTGGAATGCTTGCCCATTATGCGAGCCTAGATGTCACGGTGAAATCTTCATCCAAAGCACAAAAAATGTGCCCGCCCTGAGTGACATCGGTA
>CAMDHL010000128.1 GCA_945898105.1 Comamonas sp. lk
CGGTGGGCGTCACCATTGTCTGGTCCGCCATCGTATCGATTATCTCTTTCAAAATCGTGGACATGACCATCGGCCTGCGAGTCAGCGAAGAGGACGAGCGCGAAGGCTTGGACATTACGTCGCACGGCGAAACCGCTTACAACCGTTAATTGCCGGGCAGCTAAGGCTGCCACGCAAGGCTCCGGCCTTGTGAAATTCACCCCGAAATTTGGAGATCAATCCAAGCTTCGGGGTATTTTTTCTTGGCAAAAAAACGTGAAATTTAAGGAGTGGGAATTCGTGGCGCAGGTACCGGAGAGACTGCCAATCTGGCATTCACCAAGCGACGATACGGCATTGGGTTGATGCTTTTCATCTGCACCCTGCGAATGTTTTATTGAAACGGTACACAGATAAAAGTAGTCGTTACCAGCTCTCACCAAACAATAAATACGTACTGCGGGCAGAACCTGGTTTGTTAGCGCCGAAAGCACTCACCCATGCGGAGATGCGCGATATACGTGCGCATTTGCCGCGAAGGCTATTACAAGAATTTTTAAGGCTGCATGAAGCAGTGTTGAAGCGGTAAATTCACCACCACGACTACCAGCGCATCGTGACCAAATTGATAGGGCCGAGTTCTGCGCAATACAAAACTCAGCCCTATTTGACCTGACGCTCACATTCAACGGTGCAATTTAATGGTGCCCGCTCAAACTTGACCGGATCCCAAATTTTCTAAGTCAGCTCTGCAAGACCTTATGCAGCGGCCAACCAATACCCTGCATTAAAGGGGCTACTCATCCGCAGCGCCAAGGGCGAGACGTCGATTAAAAAATCACTTGGTAGCTTTTCTGTAATGCCTGCTAGCTCGGTCCCGGCGGTGCTGTTCACCTCGGTACCGCTGCTTGCCTGATTCGCCCGTTCTGCTTGGCTGGTGTGTGCAGAACGGGCTACAGAAAAGAATAGAAACATCGGAAAGGAATTTTCCTATCCCCCCAATAATCAGCAGTGTCTCGGAAAATATCGAGCAATTGCTCACGCGCTTCCTTGTCAAACTTGAGGTTTGCGGGAATATGCTCCAAAACTGCAATAAAGCCTGGCTGTGGACCCGACTTATGCAGCGGGTCGGTCATGTTGTCGTACAAGGCGTCAAAGTTCTTGCAGGCGTTGGCCGACAGCATGAACTGGGCGCTGATCATGTCTAAAACATCCTGCTTGGTCTGGGCGCTGCCCAGATTAGCGTATAAAAAATGCTGACCCAAGTTTTGGGCCGCATCCTGCAAGTCAGGTACGCGAAAAGCGCGTATCGATTGAACGATATTCGTTCTGACAGTTCGAAGTGGCGTGTCCATCCCCGATTCACTTTCTTAAAAAACAAAATTAAGGCACGATTTTGCGAAAACTCGCATAGTGATCGGCCGTGTAGTAACAGGCTTCTGGCACCGTCGCCGGTCCACCGCATACAATTCTTCGGGCTCCGCGACTGCGCTCCCCCGGGGTTCGGACGGTGTATTCCCGGTAAAAACCACGTTTATGTGGCGGAAGCAAACGCTCCCGGTTACCGAAGACCACGCCATCCTTTTCAAAAGGAAAAGGCCCGCCTTTTCGAATATTGCGGTAGGTCTCCAAACCCTGCGTCGGCAATTCCTGCTCCGAGATGCTCGCACCTGGCGCAGCAAAATCTTGTTGTGCAGGTGCAGCAAACGCAATCAGTAGACTGCTACAAAGCAACAGGGACTTGGCAAGGCGGGAATTAAAATTCCACAATCCGGAAAAGCCTCGACTTCCCCGAACAGGCTTCGACACCGAAATGGTCACCGAAAACACCTTAAAACCCCGTCAAAAATCCAAAAAAGCACCAAAATCTCCAAGCCGATTGTCTCCCATCCGTTGGGAAAAGGCAATAACCCAAAGGCCCAAACGGCCAAAAATATCAGGGTTTGCACTTAAGGGCTTTTGCTAGGGTCGGGAAATCGCTTCCGGTGCCGGTTTACCCCGCAAAAAGTCGCCCAAAGAGCTCTACGGCAACTTTCAGGCAGTTTTTTCCGTGCTCGAGTCGAGCGAAACGGGCGTTGCAGCAGGCTTGGTTCGGGGCCCCCGCACCACCGCATGGCCAAGGATGCTGACGAAGAACGTGTTTTCACCCCGTCCGGCAGCGGAGTCCATCAGGGCGATTAGCGTCGCAAAATGGACATCCGTGGCCTCTTGCTCGGTGCTGCCGAAGCGGCAGGCGAAGTCCCAGTAATCGCTTCCTGGCGGCAGGGGCGCGCGGCGTTGGCGGGCGACATATTTGCGCACCGTGTGCTTGCTCGCTTCGAGCAGGCGGTCGCGGTGGCGGTTGGGAATATCGAGTTGAAAGCTTTGTTTCACACGGCGCCTATCAAGGTGGAGAAGCCAAAAAACTTAGCGGGTAACGTTGGCGTCGGCCACCGTCAGCGCCGTCATATTGACGATGCGGCGCACCGTGGTGCTGGCGGTCAGGACATGCACGGGCTTAGCCGCGCCGAGCAGGACCGGCCCGATGGCAATATTGCCGCCGGCTGCGGTTTTGAGCAAGTTGTAGGCGATATTGGCCGCATCGATATTGGGCAGGACTAGTAGATTGGCATCACCCAGGAGGGTGGTGTTGGGCATGAGCGACAGGCGCGCATGGCCGTCCAGCGCCACGTCGCCGTGCATTTCGCCGTCCACCTCCAGCCAGGGCGCATCGCGCCGCAGGATTTCCAAGGTGTGGCGCATCTTGACGGCGCTGGGCTCGTTGCTACTGCCGAAATTGGAATGGCTGAGCAGAGCTGCTTTGGGCTTGAAGCCAAAGCGCATCATCTCTTCGGCCGCCATGATGGTGATGCGTGCCAACTCGGCGGCATTGGGGTCATAGTTGACATGGGTGTCTACCAAAAACAACTGGCGGCCCGGCAGCATGAGGCCGTTCATGCAGGCATAAATTTCCACGTTACCGCCGCCTTGGCGCTTACCAATGACCTGATCGATATAGCCCAGGTGCAGGGCGGTGGTTCCCCAAGTGCCGCAAATCAAACCGTCTACATAGCCCTTGTGCAGCAGCATGGAGCCAATCAGCGTCAAGCGGCGGCGCATTTCAATTTTGGCTCCCGGCACGGTTACGCCTTTGCGTTCAGCCATGCGGTGGTAGGTTTGCCAGAAGTCGCGGTAGCGCTCGTCGCTTTCCACGTTGACCACGGCGTAGTCCTGGCCTTCGCGCAAACGCAAACCAAATTTGACCACCCGCTCGGCGATGATGGCGGGCCGGCCAATGAGCGTGGGCATGGCAATACCCTCATCGACAATGATCTGCACCGCGCGCAGCACCCGCTCGTCTTCGCCTTCAGCAAAAGCGACACGCTTTTTCAAGCCCGATTTCGCGGCGGCAAAAATCGGCTTCATGGTGGTACCCGAAGCATAGACAAAGCTTTGCAACTGCTCGCGGTAGGCC
The DNA here is from genome assembly GCA_945898105.1 of Comamonas sp. lk. Taxonomy (GTDB): domain Bacteria; phylum Pseudomonadota; class Gammaproteobacteria; order Burkholderiales; family Burkholderiaceae_C; genus Allorhodoferax. The sequence goes on from CAMDHL010000128.1 coordinate 3,434, forward strand.
TGCAAATCTTCTATCGGCCGCAACGCCACGCCGCTATCCGCCGCCGCTTTGGCCACCGCCGGTGCGATCTTGATCATCAAGCGGGGATCAAAAGGCTTGGGAATCAGATATTCGGGGCCAAAAGCCAATTGCTCTCCGGCATAAGCCGCTGCTACGACTTCGCTTTGCTCGGCCTGCGCGAGTTCAGAAATCGCATACACGGCTGCGATTTCCATCTCGACGGTAATGGTGGATGCGCCGGCGTCCAGCGCGCCACGAAAGATATAAGGAAAACACAAGACGTTGTTGACCTGGTTGGGATAGTCGCTGCGTCCGGTGGCCATGATGGCGTCTTCGCGCACGGCTTTCACCTCTTCAGGGAGGATTTCGGGCGTGGGATTGGCCAGCGCAAAAATCAATGGCCGCGGCGCCATGCTTTGCACCATGTCAGCCTTTAGGACGCCACCAGCGGACAGACCCAAAAACACATCGGCACCGGCCATCACTTCTCGCAAGGTGCGGGCATCGGTTTTTTGGGCGAACTCGATTTTGTCCGCGTCCATTAACTCAGTACGGCCTTCATAGACCACACCGGCCAGATCGGTAACAAAGATGTTCTTACGCGGAATACCCAGCTTGACCAGCAAATTCAGGCAAGCCAGCGCAGCGGCACCGGCGCCGGAGGTGACGAGTTTGATGTCTTTGAGTTCTTTGCCCACAACCTTTAAACCGTTGAGCATGGCTGCGCCGACCACGATGGCGGTGCCATGCTGGTCATCGTGGAACACCGGGATCTTCATTCGCTCGCGCAATTTGCGCTCGACGTAAAAACAATCTGGCGCTTTGATATCTTCCAGGTTGATGCCCCCAAAGGTGGGCTCTAGTGAGGCAATGATGTCGACCAGTTTGTCTAAGTCATGCTTTTCATTGATCTCGATGTCAAATACATCGATGCCCGCAAACTTCTTGAACAAAACCGCCTTGCCCTCCATCACCGGCTTGGCGGCTAGGGGCCCAATGTCACCCAGGCCCAGCACTGCGGTGCCGTTGGTAATCACCGCGACCAGATTGCCGCGGCTGGTGTACTTGTAGGCATTGTTAGGGTCTTTGACAATTTCCTCGCAGGGTGCGGCGACACCGGGCGAGTAGGCTAGCGCCAGGTCGTGCTGATTAACCAGTTGGGTCGTCGGCGCAATAGAAATTTTGCCGGGGTTGGGGTACTGGTGATACTCCAGTGCAGCGCGGCGCAACTCGGCCCGTTTGTCGGCCGCCAGGGTGTCCGCAGCGTGTTGGGGGGAGGTGGGTGCGTCGTGGGCCATCGTGCTTCCTTATGCGCCAACCGGCGTACTGGTAGCCGAGGCGATCTGCGTGTGAGGGGGCCGATTGTAGTCAGGGGGTGTTTGCTACGTGATATCCCAACGACTCATCTGGACAAGCTTATGCCGCCTACCTTTCAAAGCCCCAAACGCAGCGCGCTAAAGCACCGTCGTTTTCGCCAACTCCATGCGACGCGAACTTTGTTTGCCCGTGAGCACAAAGCCGCGTTGCTGGCCCGCATCGTCCACAAAGCGCCATGCCCCGCCGGCGTCAGGCTCCAAGCCCGTATCCGCCAGCCACTGTCCGCTTTGCGCCGGATGGGGAGCGGCCACCACAATCGGCAGCGCCGGTGTTTTCACCGCGACTGGCATCAGGGGAAAGACCAGTTCCGTAGGCGGCCCCGCCAAGTTCGCCGCCAGGGTTTTGGCCGCGTTCATGATGGGCATGACATAGGGCAGCACACGCGCTCCGGCACTGGCGTATTGCGCGCAGTCGCCTAGGGCGTATACATGGGGCGCACTGGTTTGCAAATGCGCGTCCACCACAATCCCACGCTCGCAGGCGATACCCGCCGCACTGGCCAGCGCGGTGTTAGCACGCAGTCCAACTGCGCTGAGCACCGCATCGACCTGCATGCTGCTGCCGTCGGCTAAGGTTGCCTGCAAGCGCCCATTGGCCGCATGCGTGTCCAGGCTTTGCACCGTGGTGCCAAGATGCCAGACCACGCCTCTTGATTGCAAAGCCTCTTGCAACTGTTCGCCTGCATCGGCGGGCAGCAGCAATGCCAAGGGCCGGGGCGAGGGATCGACCACATGCACACCATAGCCCCCGATCAGCAAATCGTTGGCGAATTCGCAGCCGATTAGGCCTGCGCCTATCACTAGCACTGTTTTGGGCGCAGCACCAAGTGTCTGGTGGAATTGGGCCAGATCCTGCAAATGATTAATCGATTGCACCTGCGCCGCAGCGCTGCCCGCCATGGGCAAGCGAATCGGGTCTGCGCCGGTGGCGAGCACCAGATCGCCATAGTGCAAGCTGTGCGACTGGCCCGTCGCATTTTCATAACTAAGCGTGCGGGCCGCCGTATCCAGACTGATCACACGGGTATGCGGCAGCAATTGCAACTGCAGAGTCTCGGCCATTTTGGCAGCTGGCGTGGTCACCAGTTGCTCTGCTGTGCGCTTTTGCGCCAGGGCATTGGACAGCGTAGGTTTGGCGTAAAAGTCTGCACTGTCAGTGCTGATCATCACGATAGGGCGCTGTGCATCGAGCTTGCGCAACTCACGCGCCGTGGTCCAAGCAGCAAGGCCGGCGCCTACGATTACCAAAGCTAAGGCCTGCGGCGCGCCCGACCCGGTGGACGAGACAGGCGGGTGCATGGAAATATCACTCACACCGGGACCAGTTCAAAGTCAGCCTTGGCAACGCCGCAATCGGGGCAGGCCCAACTATCAGGCACATCAGACCAAAGTGTGCCCGGCGCAATGCCGTCTTCTGGTCGGCCAGCGGCTTCGTCGTAAACAAATCCGCACACGATACATACATAGGTTTTCATAACATTTACTCTTGAATTAAAAAACAATCGGGTTCGATCTTCAGCGGTATGCGTAATCAGGCGGCTAATGTAGCCAAAACCGATTGGTAGTGCCGAGCGTGACGCTCTTCGACCTTGGCCAGAGCGGCAAAACGCTTTTGCGCTTTCTCCAACGTGGCGCGACGCGCTTGGGTA
>CAMDHL010000129.1 GCA_945898105.1 Comamonas sp. lk
GATGCGCGTCCAAATCTTGCCCCGCTTTTCGTCCTGGCGACCCTTGCGGTGCTGAATATTGGCCCATTTGCTATGTCCTGCCACGCGAAATCCTTTGAAAATTCGTTAACCTAAGCCTTTGATTGTACTTTTCGAGGTATCCATGGCCCCCTCTGACCCAGCCGGCATCCTGATTGCCCAAGGCCCGCCCAGCAAAAATCCGGCGCAATGTTTTTTGCGCCCCGACAAAGCCAATCGCCACGGTCTAATCACGGGTGCCACCGGCACCGGCAAAACCATCACCCTGCAAACACTGGCCGAAGGTTTTTCCAGCCTTGGCGTGCCGGTGTTTATGGCCGACGTCAAGGGCGACTTAGGCGGTATTTCGCAAGTGGGCAAAGTGGGTGACAAGCTAGCCAAGGTGCTGGCAGAACGCGGCCTATCGCCCCGTACGTCAGCAGCCTTCCCCACCACGCTGTGGGATGTATTTGGCGAACAAGGCCACCCGGTGCGGGCCACCATCAGCGACCTGGGCCCCTTGTTGCTGGCGCGCATGCTCAACCTCAATGAAACACAGGCGGGCGTACTGCAACTGGTGTTCAAAATTGCCGATGACGATGGCCTCATGCTGCTGGACATGAAGGACCTGCGCGCCATGTGCCAGCACGTGGGCGATAACGCATCGGACTTCACCACCGAATACGGCAATATCAGCGCCGCCAGCATTGGCGCCATCCAGCGCGGGCTGATGCAAATCGAAGCCCAGGGTGGCAGCCGCTTTTTCGGCGAACCGATGCTCAATATCGCCGACTTTATGCAGACCGATGCCGACGGCAAAGGCTTTGTCAACATTTTGGCTGCCGACAAGCTGATGGCCGCCCCCCGGCTATACGCCACTTTTTTGCTGTGGATGCTTAGCGAATTGTTCGAAACTCTGCCTGAGGTAGGTGACCTGGACAAGCCCAAGCTGGTATTCTTTTTTGACGAAGCGCATCTGCTTTTTTCCGATGCCCCTAAGGTGCTAATCGAACGCATTGAGCTGGTGGTGCGCCTGGTACGCAGCAAGGGCGTGGGCGTGTTTTTCGTGACGCAAAACCCGCTGGACATTCCCGATAGCGTGCTGGCGCAATTGGGCAACCGGGTGCAACACGCGCTACGCGCCTTCACACCGCGCGATCAGAAAGCCGTGAAAGCGGCTGCCGACACCATGCGCGGCAACGCCGGGCTAGACGTGGCCGCCGCCATTACCGAGTTGGGTGTGGGCGAAGCCCTGGTCAGCCTGTTGGATGAAAAAGGTCGGCCCAGCCCCACCGAACGCGCCTACGTGCTACCCCCAGCCAGCCAGATCGGCCCCATCAGCCCGGCACAGCGCGCCGACTTGCAAGCCCAATCCATCGCCGCCGGGGTGTATGAAAAAACGCTAGACCGTGCCTCGGCTTATGAGGAACTCAAGGGCCAGGCCGCCGCGCAAGCCCTGGCCGACAAAGAGGCCCGCGCTGCTGCGCCAGCGGTGGGGCCTGGACCGGCATCACGTTCACAAGCGCCAGCACCAACGCAAAACGCACCGGAGGCGCCGCCTGAGCGCGGCATGCTCGACGAACTGGGCGATTTGATGGGCGGCGGACGCGGACGGCGCCGTGCCAGCATCGGCGAGCAATTGATAAAAAGCGCGGCCAGTTCGATTGGCCGCGAAGTGGGCCGGCAGATCATCCGCGGGGTGCTGGGAAGTATTTTGGGTGGTGGCCGGCGCTAAACCAGTGCTACTTTTCCAAAACCTAGCGCGGTGGATCCGCCGCTGCATGACCTGCCTCGTGCACCAACCAGTCCTTTAAGGACATCACATCGTGGCGCGCCCGTCCGGCGCGGGATGCGACGATGTACATCGGTTGGTCAGTGGTCACTGTCTGCGCAATCGGACGCACCAAGCGTCCTTGCGCGATAAGTGGCTCGACGATATGGCGCCAGCCCAGCGCCAAACCCTGCCCTTCCAGCGCGGCTTGCAAAACAATGGAATAGTCGTTGAACGTGAGTGCCTTGGCGGTACGCGCAGCGCTAACGCCAAAGCGCGCTAGCCACAGGGACCAATCCAGGCGCGGGCGATACCGCTCTTCCAAGTGCAGCAAAGTGCTGTTAGCCACATCCTGAGGCGATTGCAACTCGGGATGCAAAGCCAGAAAAGCCGGGCTACACACCGCAAATACCTCTTCGTCCACAAAACGCCAGCGCGCATGCTGCGCAAACTCGCCACTTCCCAGGGTGATGGCCAGGTCAATGCGCTCGCGCTCCAAATCCAGGTCAATATCGGTCGTGATGCAACGCAATTGAATATCCGGGTGCTGCTGCTTGAAGCGGGCAATTCGTGGCATCAGCCACCAAGTGGCGGTGGCAGTGGAGACCGCCAAAGTAACTTGGTGCCCAGGCGTCATGCTGCGCACCTCACGCAAAGCTTGGTCCATCAGGGTCAAGCCCAAGGCCACTTGATCAAGCAGGTAGCGTCCGGCCTCGGTTAACTCCACACCCTTATGACGACGGGCAAAAAGCACCACGCCCAAGTCCTCCTCCAGCAAGCGAATCGCATGACTCACGGCCGGTTGCCCGACCGCAAGCTCCTGCGCCGCCTTGGTGAAGCTCCCCGTCCGGGCTGCCGCCTCGAAGGTGATCAGGTTACCCATGGCGGGCTGGTCAAAGCGCTTTAGCATCGATTAAATGAATGGATTGGATGAACAGTTCAAAGGGTCACAAAAAGGCATTTTCACCCTATTATTAGCAATAGCTTGTATGGCAAGCGGCATTTGCGGAGATCAATGGCATGAGTGAATCTGATACCCAAGACCGGCCTGACACCATTGCGGTGGCACCCGCCCGCGCCAACCGCCGCTCTGGCGGGCGCGAACGGCGCGATCCCAACGCCCGGCCCACGGGCCCCGCCTATATCAAGCGCGTCATCCCCACTTACGAGGTGCTGGGCGAAGAAAGCCTGCTCCAAATCGAAGCTACGGCCGACCGCATCCTTGCTGAAATTGGCTTGGACATCCGCGACGACGACGAGGCGCTGGCGCTGTTCAAAAAGTCCGGCGCAAAAGTCGATGGCATGCGCGTGCGCTTTGAGCCCGGGCATTTACAGGAAGTGCTCAAAACTGCCCCAGCCCAGTTCACTCAGCATGCGCGCAACCCGGCACACAGCGTGCCGATTGGCGGGAAGAACATAGTTTTCTCTCCCGCATATGGCTCGCCCTTTGTGATGGACCTGGATCGGGGGCGACGCTACGGCACCATCGAAGATTTTCAAAACTTTATTAAGTTGGCCTACAGCAGCCCCTGGCTGCACCATAGCGGCGGGACAGTCTGCGAGCCGACCGATGTGCCGGTGAACAAGCGCCACCTGGACATGGTCTATGCGCATATGCGCTATTCGGACAAAGCCTATATGGGCTCCATCACTTCCGAGCAGCGCGCCGAGGATTCAATTGCCATGAGCCGCATTTTGTTCGGCGAAAAGTTTGTCGACGAAAACTGCGTCGTCCTGGGTAATGTGAATGTGAATTCGCCCCTATTGTGGGACGGCACCATGACCAAGTCGGCCCGCGCCTATGCGCGCGCCAACCAAGCGGCGGTGATTGTGCCTTTTATTCTGGGCGGCGCCATGGGGCCAGTGACCAATGCCGGTGCGATTGCGCAGGCCCATGCCGAGACCATCGTCGGCTGCGCACTCACGCAGCTGGAGCGGCCCGGGGCGCCTGTGATTTACGGCAATTTTTTATCCAGTATGTCGCTGCGCTCGGGCTCGCCCACCTTTGGCACGCCCGAGCCGGCCATAGGCTCTATGGTGGTGGGCCAGCTGGCGCGTCGCCTGAACCTGCCGCTGCGCTGCGCGGGCTCCTTCACTACTTCCAAACTGCCCGACGGACAGGCCATGCAGGAGAGCGTGATGTCCATGCTCTCGGCCATCCACTGCGGTGCTAATTTCATCTTGCATGCGGCCGGATTTTTAGACGGGCTGTTGTCTATGAGCTATGAAAAATTCATGATGGATGCCGACTTTTGCGGGGCGCTACACAGCTACGTGAACGGCGTCACGGTCGATGAAAATTCCCTGGCCATGAGCGCTTTTCAGGGCGTAACACCCGGCGGCCATTACCTGGGCAGCGCGCACACCATGGCCAACTACACCACGGCGTTTTTTGACTCCAGCATTTCGGATGACACGCCTTTCGAAACATGGGCCGAAGCGGGTCAAAGCGACGCTGCTACCCGCGCTAACAAACGCTGGAAGCAATCGCTCGCCGAATACGTAGCTCCACCCATGGACGAGGCCGTGGACGAAGCGCTACGCGACTTTATAGACCGCACCAAAGCGTCTATGCCGGACCAGTGGTACTGATACCGGGCTCCGCATGCTCACGCTGCGATTGCACTTCACCAGACCACAAAACGTCATAGCGAGCAAACCTAACCGACATCGAAGCGCCGAGTAAGACTATGAACAGCACCGCCTCCAAAGATCCCCTGCTCCAGCCTTTTCAGCTCAAGCATCTGCGTCTGAAAAACCGGCTGATGATTACCTCGCACGAGCCAGCCTACCCCGAAGACGGCATGCCCAAGGCTAAGTACCGGGCCTACCATGTGGAGCGCGCCAAGGCGGGTATCGCATTGACCATGACCGCTGGCTCGGCTGCCGTATCGCGAGACAGCCCACCGGTGTTCAACAACATCTTGGCCTACAAAGACGAAGTCGTACCCTGGATGCGCGATCTGACCGACGCCTGCCACGAACACGGCGCTGCCGTCATGATCCAGATTACCCATCTGGGCCGGCGCACCAGCTGGTCCAAGGCCGACTGGTTGCCCGTAGTTTCGCCTTCGCACGAACGCGAGGCCTCGCACCGCGCCTTCCCTAAAAAGATGGAGGACTGGGACATCGACCGCATCATCCGCGACTATGCCGATGCCGCTGAAAGGATGCACGCCGCCGGAGTCGATGGACTGGAGCTAGAGGCCTACGGGCATTTGATTGACCAGTTTTGGTCGCCTTCCACCAACACGCTAGAGGCACCCTTTGGCGGCGTCTTGGAAAACCGGGTGCGCTTTGCGATGGAAGTGGTGCGCGCAATACGCAAGCGCGTGGGGTCCGAGTTCATTTTGGGAGTGCGCGGCGTGGCCGACGAAGTGCGGCCCGGCGGCATCAGTGCCGAAGATGGCATAGGCATTGCGCGCTACCTGGCCAACTCCGGCATGGTGGATTTTTTGAACATCATCCGCGGCCATATCGACACCGATGCGGGCCTCACCGATGTGATTCCCGTACAAGGTATGGCCAGCGCGCCGCACTTGGACTTTGCCGCCAGCTTGCGCGAACACGTGAACGTGCCCATCTTCCACGCTGCCAAGATTCAGGACGTGAACACCGCGCGCCACGCCATTGCAACCGGCAAGCTAGACATGGTGGGCATGACGCGTGCGCACATGGCGGACCCGCACATCATGCGCAAAATTATGGAAGGCCGCGAAGACACCATACGTCCCTGCGTGGGGGGCAACTTTTGTCTGGACCGCATTTACGCCGGTGGCGAAGCCTATTGCATCCACAACCCGTCCACTGGGCGCGAACTAACGCTGCCGCACGCAATTGAGCCGGCAACGGCCAAGCGCAAAGTGCTTATCGTCGGGGCAGGGCCTGCGGGCCTCGAAGCGGCGCGCGTGAGCGCCGAGCGCGGGCACACGGTGACGGTGCTGGAGGCCGCGCCCAAGCCCGGCGGACAAATCCGCCTAACAGCGGTGAGCCCGCGCCGGCGCGAGATGCTGAGCATCATCGACTGGCGTATGGCGCGCTGCGAAGAGAGTGGGGTCAGTTTTCGTTTCAACACCCTGGCGGATGAGGCTACTGTGTTGGCAGAAAAACCCGACGTAGTCATCATTGCCACCGGTGGGATGCCGCATACCGAGGTGCTGCAAGCCGGCAATGATTTGGTAGTCTCCACCTGGGACATCCTGAGCGGCGAAGTAGCGCCCGGGAAGAACGTACTGCTGTTTGACGATGCCGGTGACCACCCTGCCCTGCAAGCGGCTGAAATCATTGCCCAAAGCGGCGCGCAACTGGAAATCATGACGCCGGACCGCAGCTTTGCACCCGAGGTGATGGCCAGGAACCTGGTGCCCTATATGCGCAGCCTGCAAAAACTGGACGTCACCTTCACCGTTACTTTCCGGCTGCTTTCGGTGGAGCGCACGGCCGAGGGTCTGAAGGCCGTGGTCGGCAGCGACTACGGCGGCGTACGAAAAGAGCGCATGGTGGATCAGGTGATCGTCAATCACGGCACGCTGCCGCTGGATGATTTGTACTTTGCGCTAAAGGCCCATTCCAGCAATCTGGGCGCTACCGACTATGCGGCGCTGACAGCGCTGCAGCCGCAAACCCTTCGGTCTAATCCGGCGGGTGCGTTTCAGCTTTTTCGCATCGGCGATGCGGTGGC
>CAMDHL010000130.1 GCA_945898105.1 Comamonas sp. lk
TCGGCCGCGCGAAGCCCATGCACGGGTAGCGCAGCCAGAGGAAGTTTGATTTCAGTGATGCGGATCATGGGGCTCGGAGTTATCAAGCAAGGGCTGATGATACGGTGAGCCCCGTAACCGATTGCTGGGGGCTGCAGCGGGCAAAAAAAAGCCCACGATGAAAGCGGGCTAATGAAAGGAGGGGAAACCTGGCTTAGGAGAATATTGGGCCCTAATTTATTATTTGTAATTTGATAATCAATTAGAAGTAACGATTCAAAGTTTTCAGCCCTTAGCCATGCTTATAGGGCGTTCAAAGGGATCTTGACATAGGCCACGCCGTTGTCCTCGGCCGGTGGAAATTGACCGGCGCGGATGTTGATCTGCACCGCAGGCAGGATCAGCACCGGCATATCTAGTGTGGCATCGCGCGTACTACGCATGTGCACAAACTGGTCTTCGCTAATGCCTTCGTGGGTATGGATGTTTTTTGCGCGTTGTTCGGCCACCGTGGATTCAAACGCGACTTCGCGGCCCGCTGGCGGGTAGTCGTGGCACATGAACAGGCGGGTCTGTGGCGCAAGGCTGAGAATTTTGTGTATCGAGGCATACAACTGACGCGCATTGCCGCCAGGAAAATCGCAGCGCGCGCTGCCGACATCAGGCATGAACATGGTGTCGCCAACAAACACCGCATCGCCAAAACGGTAGGCCACACAAGCCGGTGTGTGGCCAGGCACCAGCATGGTGTGGCCACGCATCTCACCCACCACAATCGCTTCGCCGTCCGCAAACAAATGGTCAAACTGCGAGCCATCGCATGCAAAGGCCGGCTCCATGTTGAAGATGCCTTTGAACACTTTTTGCACCGCGGTGATGTGGTCGCCGATCGCCGTCTTTCCGCCAAGTTGCGCTTTCAGGTAGGGCGCAGCGCTGAGATGGTCCGCATGCGCATGGGTTTCCAGAATCCACGCGGTTTGCAATTGGTTTTCGCGCACATAGGCAATCACTTTGTCGGCAGACGTATGCCGGGTGCGGCCCGACTTGGGGTCGTAGTCCAGCACCGAGTCGATGATGGCGCAGGCCGTGCCCGGACCTTGGTGCACCACGTAGGTAACGGTCCAAGTAGCTTTGTCAAAAATTCCGTGCACCTGGGGCGTAAGCAATTCGGTAGGCATGGCAGGAAGCTCCTCAATTAAAGTTGATATAGTATATTTACAGATATATTAAAAATCAATATACTATGAAAAAATTAATTGTGGAGTGCGCCGATGAATGAAGTTTCCCTGAGCTTGCATGACATGCAGCAGGCCGCCGGGCAGGCCTGCCGCCTGCTCAAAGTCTTGTCCAACCCGGACCGGTTGATGATTTTGTGCCAGCTCACCCAAGGGGAAATGCGGGTGGGCGAACTCGAAGAGGCGCTGGGCATTGTGCAGCCGACCCTATCGCAGCAGCTGACCGTCTTGCGCGATGAGGAGCTGGTCAGCACCCGGCGCGAGGGCAAAAACATTTACTACCAGCTCAGTAGTGTGCAGGCCTTGGCACTGATGAAAGTGCTTTATGAACAATTTTGTTCTACCGAAAAGGGGGCGCTATGAACATCGACTGGCTTCACTTCACCCCCTGGACCTCGTTGGGTGGCGGCATTTTGTTGGGCATTGCTTCGGCCATGTTTGTCCTGCTAAATGGCCGGATTCTGGGCATCAGCGGCATTCTGGGCGGCCTGTTGGCGCCGCGTATGGGGGATATCGGCTGGCGCTTTGCCTTCCTGCTGGGCATGGGCGCCGCGCCCATGGTGTTTGGTGCGGTCATGCCACCCGAACTGCTTCCCGCAGTGCGCATCGATGCCAGTGAACCGGTCATCGCCTTGGCCGGTGTGCTGGTCGGCCTAGGCACGCGCTACGGCTCGGGCTGCACCAGCGGCCATGGCGTGTGCGGGCTGTCGCGCTTGTCGCCCCGCTCCCTGGTCGCCACCCTAAGCTTTATGGCTGCCGGCTTTGCCACCGTATTCCTAGTACGCCACGCTCTCTAAAAGGTCCTCACGATGCAATACCGTATTACTGAATTTTTCGTCGGCCTGGTGTTTGGCCTGGGCCTGATGCTTTCGGGCATGACCGATCCGGCCAAAGTGCTGGGCTTTTTGGACTTGGCCGGCCTGTGGGACCCCTCTTTAGCGCTGGTCATGGGCGGCGCTATCGCGGTAGGGGTATTTGCCTTTTCCCTGGCCAAAAAACGCAGCCTTAGCTTCTTAGGCGCGGACCTGCGCATGCCCAGCAAACAGGACATCGACAAGCGTCTGGTTATTGGTTCGCTGCTGTTTGGCGCCGGCTGGGGCCTAGCCGGTTTTTGCCCCGGCCCGGCATTGGTGTCAGTAGCCGCTGGGCAAAGCAAAGCGGCATTGTTTGTCGTCTTCATGCTCATCGGCATGCTGATTTTCGAAGTCGCAGAGCGGCGCGCACAAGCAGCGCAAGCGGTATAAGCGCGCTGAAAGTCCAATTCAACACTTAAAAAGAAACTTCATATGGACATCAAAAGACTCAGCGCGCAGCTCTCGGTTACGCCGCAAATCCTTATTGCGGACCTACCGGATCTGGCGCAAGCGGGCTTCAAGTCCATCATCTGCAACCGCCCCGATGGCGAGGGCGCGGACCAACCGGGGTTTTCAGAAATCGAACAAGCTGCTTTGGCGCTGGGCATGAGTGCCCGCTATCTGCCAACTGAAGCCGGTAAGGTGAGCGATGTACAAGGCGAGGAATTTGGGCAGCTCATGGAAAGCCTGCCCAAACCGGTAGTGGCCTATTGCCGCACTGGCATGCGCTCGACCACTATGTGGGCTTTGTCGCAGGCCGGCCAGGTGGACCTGCCGCATATTGTGCAAACCGCCGCAGCGGCCGGCTTTCCCCTGCAAGCGCTGGTGCGCCGTATCGCCAATGGCGGCAAGACGCCGGTAGAGGTAGCCGATGCGCAACATGCGGTCGTGGTGGTCGGTGCGGGGGCTGCCGGTATCGCGGTCTGCGCCAGCTTGCTGGCGCGCGATCCGAATCTGGACATCGCCCTGGTGGATCCGGCCGATGTCCACTATTACCAACCCGGCTGGACGCTGGTGGGTGCGGGTGTCTTTAATGCACCATTTACCGCTCGCACCATGGGCGGCGTGATACCGCATGGGGTGCATTGGATCAAGGCCGGTGTGGCCGCATTTGAGCCCGAGCGCAATTGCATTATTTTGGACGGCTGCCGTGTGTTGCGCTACCAACAATTGGTGGTCTGCCCCGGACTCAAACTGGACTGGGACGCCATCCCCGGATTGCCCGAAACCCTGGGCCGCAATGGCGTGACCTCCAACTACCGCTACGACCTGGCCCCCTACACCTGGAAGTTGGTACAGGCTTTGCGCGGCGGCAAAGCACTCTTCACCCAACCGCCCATGCCCATCAAATGTGCAGGCGCGCCTCAAAAAGCCATGTACTTATCAGCTGACCACTGGCGCAAGCAAGGCGTGCTAGGCGCCACTGACATCCAGTTTTGCAATGCCGGGCCGGTCTTGTTCGGCGTGGCCGATTACGTGCCGGCGCTGATGGAGTACGTCAAGGCCTATGGCATCGGGCTGAACTTCGGGCGCAAGCTGGTATCCATTGACGGCAACGCCAAAACCGCCACCTTCAGCCAAAGCGCGGCCGACGGCAGCAGCACGCAAGTGAACATGGACTTTGACATGATCCACGTGGTGCCGCCGCAAAAAGCCCCCGACTTTGTGCGCGTTAGCCCGCTGGCCGATGCCGCAGGATGGGTGGACATCGACCCCGCAACCCTGCGCCACAAAACCTATAGCAATGTATTTGCTTTGGGCGATGCCAGCAACAGCCCCAACGCCAAAACCGCCGCTGCGGCGCGCAAGCAGGCGCCGGTGGTGGCGCACAATCTTTTGTTCACACGCGGCCAGCGTAAGAGCGAAGTGCACTACGACGGCTACGGCTCCTGCCCGCTGACGGTGGAGCGCGGCAAGATTGTGCTGGCCGAGTTCGGCTACGGCGGCAAGCTGCTGCCCACCTTGCCCAGTTGGTTGAATGACGGCACCAGGCCATCGACGCTGGCTTGGTACCTTAAAGAACGCATCCTGCCGCCGCTTTATTGGGATGCCATGCTCAAAGGCCGCGAATGGCTAGCCCAGCCGGAGATGCTGGGCTAAATGGCAGCACGCTGGCAAGCTTTCTTGCCCTCCCTCCCCGCCCTGCAATGGGGCCGCCACTACGACCGTAGTACCTTGTCACGCGACCTGCTGGCCGCGTCCATCGTCACGGTCATGCTGATCCCGCAAAGCCTGGCCTATGCGTTGTTGGCCGGACTGCCACCACAAGCGGGTTTGTATGCCAGCGTGGCGCCCCTGCTTTTGTATGCGCTTTTGGGCAGCAGCCGCGTGCTGGCGGTAGGGCCGGTGGCGGTGGTCTCGCTGATGACGGCAGCGGCCATCGGCACCCATGCCGCACCGGGCTCCGAACATTACTGGGCCGTAGCCATCACCCTGGCGTTTATGTCCGGCGCCATGCTGCTTTTAATGGGTGTGCTGCGATTGGGTTTTCTCGCTAATTTTCTGAGCCATCCAGTGATCGCCGGTTTCATTTCCGCCTCCGCCCTGTTGATTGCAGTCAGCCAGCTCAAAACCTTGCTGGGCGTGAGTGCCCATGGTGAGAACTTTGTCGCTTTGGTGCTGAGTTTGGCCCAACAAGTGCCTGCAATTCATGGGCTGAGCCTGGCCGTGGGCGGCACGGTCCTGGTGTTTTTACTGTGGGTACGCAAGGGCTTGAAGCCACTGTTGCAGCGAATGGGCATGACCGCGCACAGCGCCGATATGCTGGCCAAAGCCGGGCCTGTGGCGGCGATCGCGCTCAGCACCGCGCTGGCCTGGTTTTTCCAGTGGCAAAACCAAGGGCTAAAAATCGTGGGAGACGTACCCGGCGGTCTACCTCCGCTCACGCTGCCGCTGTGGGATACCGCACTGTGGAAATCGCTTGCTATGCCAGCCTTGCTGATCAGCGTGGTGGGATTTGTAGAGTCGGTCTCTGTGGGTCAAACACTGGCGGCCAAGCGGCGCCAGCGCATCGAGCCAGATCAGGAACTGCTGGCGCTGGGCGCCAGCAATATTGCCGCCAGTCTGTCCGGCGGCTTTCCGGTGACCGGCGGTTTTGCCCGGTCGGTGGTCAATTTCGACGCAGGTGCACAAACACCGGCCGCTGGAGTGTTTACCGCGGTGGGCATCACGCTGGCGACCTTGTGGTTAACACCGGCGCTTTACTACCTGCCGCAAGCCACGTTGGCCGCAACGATTGTGGTGGCTGTACTGTCGCTGGTTGATGTGGACATATTCCGGCGCACCTGGGCCTATTCCAAAGCCGACTTTAGTGCTGCGCTGGCGACGCTGGCGGTGACGCTAGGCTCGGGTGTGGAGACCGGGCTGGTGACCGGTGTGGCGGTGTCCTTGGCCTTGTACCTGTTGCGCACCAGTCGGCCGCATATTGCGCAAGTGGGCCAAGTACAGGGTACCGAACACTTTCGCAATGTGCGTCGCCATGACGTAATTACGCATGCGCGGGTGATTGGTTTGCGGGTGGATGAAAACCTATATTTTGCCAACTGCCGCGCGCTAGAAGACCGCATCAACCGCGAAGTGGCGCAGCATGCTTCGCTGGCGCATCTGGTCTTGCAATGCAGCGCCATCAACCATATCGACGCCAGCGCACTCGAGAGCCTGGAAGCCATCGCCGCGCGTCTGCAAGAAGCAGGCATCGCTTTGCACCTGAGCGAAGTCAAAGGCCCGGTGATGGATCGCCTGCGCGGCACGCATTTTTTGCAGTCGCTGCCGGGCAAGGTGTACATGAGCCAGTTTCAGGCGATGGAAGATTTGCTGCAGCCGGGTCCGCACTAGAACTGCGCCCATCATCCCTTTAACTGGAACGAACGGGCCAGCTAAATGTCTCTAAGAAGCGGCAACAGATGCCAGCGACAATGCCCGCTATGAAAACACTGCGACTACGCGACGGCAAAGAGCGATCCTTGGTGCGCAAACACCCCTGGATTTTTGAATCGGCGATCGCTAAAGGCGGTGGCGACAGCGGCGAGACGGTGCGCGTGGAAGGACACGCAGGCCAATTTCTAGGCTGGGCGGCCTTTAGCCCGCAATCGCGCATTCGCGCACGCGTCTGGAGTTTTGAGGAAGGCGATCGCATTGACGCCGCTTTTTTCGCTGCGCGCGTTCGCACCGCGCTTGATGCACGCGCGCGACTGACGATAGCTAGCGATAGCCTGCGCCTGGTGCACGGCGAGTCCGACGGCTTGCCCGGCCTGATCGTGGACCGCTATGGCGATACCTTGGTGGCGCAGTTCGGCAGCGCAGGTTGCGAGCGCTGGAAAGACGCAATTGCCGATGCCTTGATCACGCACACCGGCTTGCAAAAAATCTATGAACG
>CAMDHL010000131.1 GCA_945898105.1 Comamonas sp. lk
CCCTATGGGGTGTGCGAGTTTGTGCGTTTGGCTGAACAGCACGGCCTGCCGCGTGTAGCTACGGTGCAAAACGCCTACCACTTGCTCAACCGCACGCACGAGAACGGCATGGACGAAGCCATGCACCATTTGCAAGTGAGCTTGCTGGCCTATTCACCGCTGGCCTTTGGTTTGCTAAGCGGCAAGTACGATGCTTCGGGCATTACCGGCGCGGACGCGCCAAAAGATGGGCGCATTACGATGTTTGAATCGGTGCGCAAGCAACGCTGGGGTCGGCCTGAAGCCCTTGATGCCGCCCGTCGCTACAACGCATTGGCGCTTGAAAACGGCATGAGCCCTGCGCACATGGCCCTGGCCTTTTGTAATAGCAAATGGCAGGTGGCCAGCACCATCATCGGTGTGACAACGCAAGCGCAACTGGACGAGGACATTAACGCCTTCAATACCGTGCTATCGCCCGAGTTGCTCAAGGCGATTGACACCATCCGCCAAGTGATGCGCGACCCGGCGCAATAAGCCGCAGTTACGCAAAAGGCACTGAGCGTGGTAAAAAAAGAGCGGGTGAGTGAAACACCTGCCACCCAGTTTCTGAAAAATCAGCAGGTCGATTTCAGCGAACATCCCTATGAATACCTGGAGCATGGGGGCGCGCAACATAGTGCGCAGGTGCTGGGTTGGGACCCATTTCATGTGGTCAAAACCCTGATCATGCAAGACCAAGATGCTAAGCCGTTGGTGATGTTAATGCATGGCAATCGCAAGGTATCAACCAAAAACCTGGCGCGCCAGATCGGCGCCAAATCGGTGGAGCCTTGCACCCCTGATACCGCTAACCGGCATAGCGGTTATTTGGTGGGCGGCACCTCGCCCTTTGCCACACGCAAGTCTATGCCCGTGTTTGTTGAGGAAAGTATTTTGGGCCTACCCAAAATTTTGATCAACGGCGGTCGGCGCGGCTACCTCCTAGGGCTAGACCCGCAGCTTTGTGTGCGCCTGCTCGGTGCCAAAGCAGTACAGTGCGCTCTGGAAGAATGAAGCACCGGTTGCTGACCAGCCCGCACGATCAAGGAGAACTAACGTGGAATCACTGAGCCCCTGGGTCCTTTTGGGCAATACTTTGCTCGCCACGTTGGCAGCCTATGTGATCGGCTCGTTATCGTTTGCAGTCATCGTAAGCCGCCTGATGGGCCTGAACGACCCACGCACCTATGGAAGCAAAAACCCCGGTGCGACCAATGTGCTGCGCTCGGGCAGCAAACCGGCAGCGGTGGTGACGCTTTTATTAGATGCCGCAAAAGGCTGGCTGCCGGTGTTTGCGGTACAGCAGTGGGGCGCGCCTTATGGGTTGGAGGCTGCGGCAATAGCGCTGGTGGGACTGGCAGCATTTTTAGGGCATGTGTTCCCGGTGTTTTTCCGCTTTCAGGGCGGTAAAGGCGTAGCCACTGCGGCCGGCGTGGTTGTGGCTACTAATCCCTGGCTGGCGCTGGCCGTCGGCGCTAGCTGGCTCATCATTACCTACTTCTCCCGTTATGTTTCACTGGCCTCGGTGGTGGCGGCCATTTTTGCGCCGGTGTATTACCTGTTCGGTGACGGTGTGGCCTGGCGCGCGGACAACAGTATTGCGCTGGCGTTGGCCATCATGAGCGGCTTGCTGGTCTGGCGCCATGCAGCCAATTTGGGCCGTTTGATGAACGGTACCGAATCCCGATTGGGCGCGAAAGCAAAAACCGGAGGCTAATTTTTAATCGCGAAAATTGTTGAAGCTGAGCGGAATATCGGTAATTTCTTTTTTCAATAGCGCCATAGCCGCTTGCAAATCGTCGCGTTTGACGCCGGTCACGCGCACCGAGTCGCCCTGGATGGCGGCTTGCACTTTTAGTTTGCTGTCTTTAATGAGGCGTTGGATTTTTTTGCCTAATTCGCTCTCAATGCCGTTGCGCACTTTGATCACACACTTGACCTTGTCACCGCCCATTTTCTGCACATCGCCTTTGTCTAAGAAGCGGACATCGACATTGCGCTTGGTGAGCTTATTGCGCAGCACGTCTTCGATCTGGTCGAGCTGAAATTCGGCATCGCCGATCAGGGTAATTTCTTTGTCCTTGATCTCAATCGCAGCGGCCGTGCCTTTGAAATCAAAACGGGTTCCAATTTCTTTGGTCGTGTTTTCCACACCGTTTTTCACATCGACCAAATTGGCTTCACAGACAGTATCAAACGAGGGCATTTTTCTTAATTCTCCAACAAAGGGTGATCATTTTGTGCGCCGCATACGAATGCGTACGGGTGCGACAATCCCGCCATGGTAGTCGAGAACAATGTTCCTTTGCAGGGCCTGAATACGTTTCACATAGTGGCGCGGGCGCAGCAGTTGTTGCGTATTCGCAGCCAAGACGATGTTTCAGCGTTGCTGCAAGACGCCGCGCTGGCCGCGCTCCCCAAGTTCGTGCTTGGAGGGGGCAGCAATCTGGTGTTGACCGGTGACGTCAAGTCTTTAGTGCTTAAGGTCGAAATCGCCGGCCGAAGGTTGCTGCGGGAAACGCCCAAAGCCTATATCGTCGAAGCGGGGGCGGGGGAAAACTGGCACGATTTTGTGGCCTGGACCTTAGAGCAAGGCATGCCCGGTATGGAAAACATGGCCTTGATACCCGGCACCGTGGGCGCTGCGCCGGTGCAAAATATTGGCGCCTACGGGGTAGAACTGCAAGACGTATTCGAATCGCTGGACGCCATGGATTTGCGGACCGGCGAGGTCTTCAGTCTGGATGCAGCCCAATGCGCTTTCGGTTACCGCGATTCGATTTTTAAGCAAGCAAGCGCGGCGCCGGGTCTTGGCCTAAAGGATAAGGTGCTGATTTTGCGCGTGCGTTTTGCCTTGCCCAAGCTTTGGAAGCCGGTGCTGGGTTATGCCGATATTGAAAAGATGCGCGCGCAGGAGGCCTGCGAAAAACCGGATGCGCAGCAGATTTTTGACTGGGTTTGCCGCATCCGCCGCAGCAAATTGCCCGATCCGGCGCTGCTCGGCAATGCCGGCAGCTTTTTCAAAAACCCGACGGTTAGTGCCGAGCAATGCGCCGACATCATTGCGCGCGACCCGCGTGTGGTGCATTACCGCCTGGCCGACGGCTCCTTCAAACTGGCAGCAGCCTGGCTGATTGATGCCTGCGGTTGGCGCGGTAAGTCTGTAGGGCAGGCGGGTGTTTACGAAAAGCAGGCCTTGGTGCTGGTCAATAGGGGCAGCGGCAGCCAAGGCGCGACCGGCGGCGAGGTAATGACTCTGGCCAAGGCGATTCAAACCAGTGTGTATGAGCGCTTCGGCCTGATGCTGGAGACCGAGCCAGTGGTGTTGTAAAGTTTTTGATGTAGTGCAATTGGCCGGTGCTGGCTTTGTTGAACAATCCGGTAACGGTAAGGGTGACGGTAAAGATGATTGGGTACGGAGTTTGAATTTCTCGAAAGTGAATGGCATGAAGCAGATTTTGGTTTTGGGTGGCTCCGGTTTTGTCGGTGGCCATGTGTGCGAAAAGCTGGTGCGCGCCGGGTATCGGGTGAGTGTGGCAACCCGAAAGGCGACCCATGCCAGAGCGGTGATGCATTTGCCTGGTTTGACGGTCTTGGAATGCAATATCCATGACGAGGCCGCTCTGGGTCGTGTCATGGCGGGAATGGATGCGGTGATCAACCTGGTCGCGATCCTGCATGGTAGCCCTGAGGCCTTTATCCAGGTACACCAAGACCTGCCGGGGAAAATTGCCAGAGCCTGTTTGAAGCAGCATGTGCGGCATCTGGTGCATCTGAGCGCGCTCGGGGTGCAGTCCGATAAGCCTGAGGTGGCACCCTCTAATTACCTGCGTAGCAAAGGTGTGGGTGAGGCGCTTTTGGCCGATACCCTAGGCTTGGGCGCGAGGCCCGGCGCCCATCCAACTTGCGGGCTTACCTTGTTGCGCCCCAGCGTTATTTTCGGCGCGAACGACAAGTTTTTGAATGTGTTCGCCCGGCTGCAATCGGTTTTTCCCGTGATGCCGCTGGCCTGTGCGGATGCGCGTTTTCAACCGGTCTGGGTGGAGGATGTGGCGAGCGCTGTGCTCAAGAGTCTGGCGCAGGGATTAGCCCAGGCGCCGTCACTGCGGGTCTATGAACTGGCCGGACCACAGGTTTATACGCTGCGCCAACTGGTGCAATTTGCAGCCCGTTGCAGCGGCATCAACCAAGGCAAAGGCAGACCGGTGCTGGGTCTTCCCCTTTGGGCCGGGCGCTTGCAAGTGATAGCCCTTAAATTGATGCCCGGTGAGCCGCTGATGAGTGCGGACAACCTGGCCTCCATGCAGGTGGACAACGTAGTGCATGGTGACCATCCAGGCCTAGCGGCTTTGGGCATACAAGCCAGCGCGCTAGAAGCGATCGGTCCGCAGTATTTGGTTGGCCAAGCCGGGGCAAAAGGGTTGCTTGGTTTGCGCCATCGACATCGATAGTGGGCTTTAGGCCTGCGGAGCGGTTTTTTGCGCTTGTACGGGTTCTAATTGTTGCCGTATTGCCTCTTGCAGGCGCGCCAGATGTACGGGTTTGGTCACAAAGTCGCTGACGCCGGCCGCCATGGCTTCATCGTGGGTATCGTTCATCACGTCGGCAGTCAGCGCGATGATGGGTAACTTGGCGGCAGGGTGCTCGAGTGCGCGGATGGCACGCGTTGCATCCACTCCGTTCATTACCGGCATGTGCAGGTCCATCAGCACCAGGTCAAAGGTCTCTTTTTGCACGCGATCCAGGGCAACTTGGCCGTTCTCCGCGAAATAGGTCAGATAGCCCATTCGTTTGAGCAAAATATCGACAAACTTTCGATTGATCTGGTTGTCTTCCACCACCAATACGCGGTAAACATGCTCGGATTTGGTGGGGGGATCAGCTAAAAATACTTTTCGCTCGGCAGGTGCTTGCGGCGCTTTGCAGATGCTTGCGTTAAAAGTCAGCGTAAAGGTGGAGCCCACGCCAAGAGTGCTTTTGACCTCAATCTCTCCACCCATGAGGCGCGCTAGTGATTGGGAAATTTCCAGACCCAGACCCGTGCCGCCATAGTCATTTTTCAAGCCGTTATGCACTTGGTTAAATCGCTGGAACAGGTTTTCCGTCGCGCTGCTGTTGATCCCGATGCCGGTATCCTGGACTTCAAAACAAAGCGCTACCTCATTGAAGTCACGCTTGGCAACTGCCATTGACTTGCGCACTTTGACCTGGATGCCGCCCTCGCTGGTAAATTTCACAGCGTTGTTAATAAGGTTGAACAAAATTTGCCTTAAACGCTTAGCGTCTAGCAGAAGCCAGGGGGGCACCTCCGGGCTAATCTCCACCATATAACGCAGCTGTTTTTGCGCGGCTTGCGGACGCATCACTTCGCTCACTTCGCGCAGGAGGGGTGCTATCTCCACCGGGGAGGTGTGCAGACTGATTTTTCCATCTTCCAGCGCTGAGAGATCCAAAATGTCATTGAGCACATTAAGCAAATGATTGGCCGATGCATTTGCCGTGCGCAGGTAGTCGGCCTGCTGATCGTTCAGGCTCGTCGTGCCTAGCAGGCTGAGCATTCCGAATACTCCATTAAAAGGGGTGCGCAACTCATGGCTCATATTGGCCAAAAAACGGCTTTTCCCACGGCTCGCCGTTTCCGCCTTGATTTGCGTTTCACGGAAATACTCAGTTAGTTTGCGTGATTGCTCCTGTTCACGGCCGCGCTGGCGGTTTTGCAGGAGCAGGGCGCCAATCGTCAGGGCGAGCAGCACACTTGCAGCAATGGAAGTCAGCAAAATCCATGTATTGTTGGTAGCCAACTGTTGATGGTGATCCTCCCACTGGCGATTTTGAGCTTTGGTGACATTGCGCGAAATAGTAAAAATATCGGGCAGGAGGCTATCGGCAATAGACAGCAGGCCATACAAATCATTGTGGTTGCGCGAGCCGTTGGCAATCCATTCCTCCAAGTGCAGTTGCAGGCTTTGGATACGCTGCACGCTCATTTCCAAAGACGGTGTCCTGAGTACTTCCGCGGTTCCCGGTGCGGTACGCAAACCGCCGATGATTTGACTGAGTGACTTGTTATGTTCTTGGAGGGATACGAGCAGAGGTGCCTCTTTATCGCGCAACTGCTGATACATCTCCTGCCTTAAGCGGATGAATTGGCGGTCTATTTTTTGCGTGTCGCCTGACAACAAGCTTTCCCGCGCTGCCTCGTCTACCTTCATGATCTGGCGCTGATCGATGACCAAGTAGAAAAGCAGTGCCAGCACCACTATTAAGCAAACTCCCCACACCGTGAGCCAGCGGTTTAACCGAGGGGGGCTAGGGCCGAGTGTTGCTGACAGACTGCTCTGGCTGGCTTGCCGCTCAGAAACTGAGCTGCTGGCCATCGCCCGTGCCGGTTAGTTTGCTGGATATCAACGCAT
>CAMDHL010000132.1 GCA_945898105.1 Comamonas sp. lk
TTTGTGATGATGTTTTTGCGCTTGCTGGCTTGACGCGCTGGAAAAAACGACATTGCCTTATCAGCGATTAAAGGTCCGAAGGTCTGGGGTCTGCGGGTTAGGGCTTGCCATCATTGCGACCTTGCTGTCAGCTTGCGGCGGTGGTGATACACCGCAAGAGGCTGCGCCCTACGCTAGCGACTGGGTAATCACTTTAGACCATGGCGGTTTTGTGCTGCGCTACGACTGCACCTTGCACAGCGCCTTGCGCTTTGAATATGCACTACAGCGCGACACCGGCAATTTGCCACGCCCCAGTGCCTACAACGCCGAGCCCGCGCTACCAAGCCTTTGCGGCGGCCAAAGCAGCACCGCGAGCTATGCCAGTGTGCGTGCGGGTTACGACCGCGGCCACCTGGTCCCCTCAAATGCCATGGATGACAACGCGCAATTCCTGCAAAGCGCCAACTTCATGAGCAACATCGTGCCCCAGGTGGCCAGTCTGAACCAAGGCCTTTGGGAAGCCACCGATAGCGTCGCCGAGTGCTACCGTGATATTGCGCCGCTGCGGGTGTATGGCGGAGTCGTTTTTAACAATGCCAGCAACGACTACTTTCTGAACAGCCATGGCCTGCCTACGCCCGACTATTTTTGGAAGGTGATAGTGACCACGGACCCGGCGACTGGTACCGCACGCGCAATTGCCTGGTATTTGCCCAACCAAGCGTCACTGGGCAGCGTAGACAACTACCTGGTCAGCATCAATGAACTGGAACGCTTAGTGGGCAGTGAGATGGTAGCAATCCATGTCGACGCAGCCCTTAAGGCGGAGAAACCGAACACCACCTGGCCGCTTCCCGACGGCTGCAATATTTCTTGAATGGGTGCTACAGTTTTTCCGTCTCACCCGCTTTGGGTTGCCATTTCATAAGGCGTTTTTCGATGCGACCGACCAAGCTGTCCAGCACCAACGCGAACATAGTCAGCACCACGATACCAGCCATGACGGTGTTGATGTCAAAGCTACCTTCGGCCTGCAAAATCAAGTAGCCAACGCCCTGGCTGGAGCCCAGGTATTCGCCCACCACCGCGCCCACAAAAGCCAGGCCCACCGAGGTGTGCAAAGAGCTAAATACCCAGCTGGTAGCGCTGGGCAAATAGACATAGCGCAGCAACTGTCGGCCACTGGCGCCCAGCATGCGCGCATTGGCCAACACAACCGGGCTGACTTCTTTCACACCCTGATAGACATTGAAAAAGACGACGAAAAAAACCAGTGTTACGCCCAGCGCCACTTTGGAGCCCATGCCTAGGCCGAACCAGACACCAAAGATAGGCGCCAAAATAATGCGGGGCATTGCATTCAGCGCCTTGATATAGGGCTCGAGCACCTGCGACATTCGGGGTGAAAGCGCAAGCCACAAACCACCGGCCAAACCGCTTGCAGCACCAATGCCAAACGCCAAAATGGTTTCGCTCAATGTCACGCGCAAATGGCGATAAATATCGGCGTCCGTCACAAACCAGGCCCAAATGCGCTGCGCCACCATCAGGGGCTGACCGAAAAAGAAGGCTGCCTGCCGGTCGTTGTCAAACATCATGGGCGGTATCAGACCCGGCTGGGTCATGACATGCCAAAAAAGCAGCAGCGCCAGCAGCAAGAGCAATTGCCAGACGAGCAATGGCATACGCGCCTTTGGTGTAGGCGTGGTCTGCGCTTTGGCGTAATGGCTATTGGACATAGCTAAGCAAGGGCTGAATAAAGCCACAGGGCATGAATTGCCACAGCCTTAGGCCTCGCAATGAAGGCGACGCGGCGATCCATAAGCATTTGCGCTTCAGGTGAATCGGTACACACTACCATTCAAGCCGCCTTCAATTGCTGCTGATAACCCTTGAGCACTTCATCGCGCAGTACCGCCCAAATGGCCTTGTGCAGGCGCGCGAATTCGGGCGTCATTTTGACCTCGGCCACATCACGCGGGCGGGGCAAATCTATTGCAAATTCGCCAATGGGGTGCGAGGCCGGCCCGGCGCTCAAGATGAGCACCCGGTCGCTCATGGCAATCGCTTCATCCAAATCGTGGGTAATGAACAGCACCGCTTTTTTGCGCGATTGCCACAAGGCCAGCACCTCGTTTTCCATCAACTGGCGGGTCTGAATGTCCAGGGCCGAAAAAGGTTCATCCATCAGGATGATGTCCGGGTCCATGACCAGAGTTTGCGCCAGGCTGGCGCGCTTGCGCATGCCGCCGCTCAATTGGTGGGGATAGCGGTCGCCAAAACCGCCCAACCCCACCCGGCGCAGCCAGTCGTCCGCCTGGGCTTGCGCATCTGCCAAGGGCATGCCGCGAAATTGCAAACCCGCCAACACATTGTCGCGGGCGCTGCGCCACGGCATCAGGCTATCGGTCTGGAACATGTAGCCGGCGCGCCGGTTCAAGCCTTGCAACACATCGCCAAACACACGCACCTCGCCTTGGCTGGGCTGCAGCAAGCCTGCGGCGACGTTGAGTAGCGTACTTTTTCCGCAACCCGTGGGGCCTACCACGCTGACAAATTCACCGTCGCCCACGGTAAGCGATACGTCTTGAACGGCGGTGTAGCGCTGGCCCGGCGCGTCCTTGCTGACGAAGGTGCAAGCGACTGAGCGAAGTTCGATGGCAGCAGCCACGGACTCTATCCTTTGGGATATTTGGCGTTGGCCTTGCGCACAAAGTCGTTGGTGTAGACGAGGCTCAAGTCCAGCTTGGTAGCGGCCAATTTTTCATCCACGCTGGCCAAGGCGCGGAACGCGGTTTCCGGCGCTTTGGCAGGAAAAACGCCGTCGGGCGATAAGGCTTTCTGGGCTGATAAAAAAGCTTCCAGATACACCGCGCGGTCACCCAGAAAATAGCTTTCAGGAACTACTTTGATGATGTCGCTGGGGCCTGCTTGCTGAATCCATTTATTCGCCCGCACGATGGCATTGGCCAGCGCTTGGGTGGTGTTGGGGTATTTGTCGATAAAAGGCTGCGGGCAGTACAAACAGCCGCCGGGCATCGGGCCGCCGAATATCTTTTCTGCCTCGGCCATATTGCGGGTATCGGTGATTATTTTCATGTCGCCCGAGCGCGTGAGCAACGTCGATACTGGGTCCAGATTGCTCATGGCATCGACCTGGCCAGAGCGCATCGCAGCCACTGCGCCATTACCCGCACCCACGCCCACGATGCTCACATCGCTAGGCTTAAGCCCCGCTTTTGCCAGCACAAAATTAACCACCACATTGGTCGAGCTACCCGGTGCGGTAACGCCGATTTTTTTGCCCTTCAGGTCGGCCACCGACTTGTAACTTGGCATGGTTTTAGGGTTGTAGCCCAGGGTAATTTGCGGCGCTGCACCTTGCACCACAAAAGCGCGCATGGGCTGGCCTTTGTAGTGCATATTGACCGTATGCTCAAAGGCGCCAGACACCACGTCCGCGCTGCCACCCACCACCGCCTGCAACGCCCGCGCGCCGCCGGAAAAATCCACAATCGTGACATCTAGGCCCTCGGCCTTGAAGTAGCCCAGCTGCTCGGCGATCGTCAGCGGCAGGTAATAAAACAAGTTTTTGCCACCCACGGCAATACTGAGTTGGGGCTTTTCTAGCGCCTGACTCCAAACCAGAGAAGGGAAAGCGGCGCTGGCCACACTGGTGGCGATGAGCTGGCGTCTTTGCATAGTTTTTTCTCCTGCGTTGATCAGCGGGCCAGATACGCCCTCTTGCTGAAAGCCATGATAGTACCCGCCACTGGCGCGACGGCCTTTGCGCCTCTTGGCTGGCGCCTAGTTTCCCCAAGGAAAAGGCGGCGTTTCCCAATTGCTTAGCCTTGGAACGAATTCCACACCCCAATCCGTGGCCTACGCTACCCCACCCGAATCCACGTGTAATCAGCGTAATCCAAGGGTTCTAAGGCAATGGGTTAATTCATTAATTTCGCGATATTAAGTTAGACTTCCATGGCTAGACCGACGACCTTTTCAAAGGAACCCATGCGCTTTCCGAACCTGCTAACGATTGAGGGTTTTTTTGCGCGCAGTGGCCCCATGGTGGTGGCCTTTGGGATGGCACTCTTTTTTGCCAGCGGAGCGCCCGCGCAAACCACCAAGAAGAACCCATTGCCGGTGGCCCCCAATGTGGTGAACCCTTACAACTGCTCAATAGCCGAATTTCGGACCATGGCGCTGACCACCCATGACCCGCAGGAGCGCGGCGACTTGGCCGCGCAGTGGCTAAAAGCCAATGGCCCTTCCTGCTCGATCTCTCAAGTACTGCTGCTCAGCAGCAACCGACCGCAATGGCTGGGCTCGGCCAATACCGTCAAGATCGCCGGTGTGTTTGACCAGATTATTGAAAGTAAACTGAAAAACGACCCGCTTGCGCTGAAGTACCTCTACGGTTCGGAAGGTGCCACGTCGGCCGGTGGCGGCGGTAAAAAAGGCGCAGAAGAAACTAGCGCTGGCGGCGCGCCGGCAGCCCCGGCGGCTGGGGCTGCTCCGCCACCCGGCACCGTCACCCTTGCTGTGGGCAACGGCAGCGCGGCTGCTCCGGTTGGGGGTGCCCCGGCCCCTGCAGCTCCGAGTATCAATATTTCTGTGGGAGCCAGCAGCCCACAGCCTGAAGACCTGAGCCGCAAACTGCCTTTGGATTCCGAACCCAAGCCGGTATTCCCACCCGAGCGCGGCAAACAGATGAAAAACTATTTCGGCAAGCTGCGCACCGAAATGATCCGCAACTACTTTATGGAAAACAGTTCGCCAGGCAGTTGCCCCGAGGGCCTAAGTTTCAGCAAATCGGCGGGCTGCGAAAGCAAGAATCCAGTGGCCTGGAAATTTGGTGAAGCCCTGCCCTCTAGCGCCAAGAGTTTCCCGATTCCCGAACCGCTGCTGGCCAAACTCAGTTTCTATCCGGGCTACCAATTTATGCGCGTGGGTACCGACGTGTTGGCGCTTGAAAAGGACTCGGGTAAAGTGGCAGATGCGGTGCTCAATTTGGGCAAAACCAACTAAGGGCCGCAGGGCCTTCGCAAGACAAGGAGTAAGGAATGCCGATATCCAATGTCAACACTTCGACCTACGTGCCCCGGCAGCCGCCGCAAACGCGCGCCGACACCATGGACAAACTCGAAACCAAAGCGCGCAACGAGCCGCCGCCAAAACTAGTAGAGGCCAAGGCAGCAGAGCGCCAGCAGGAATCGCAACCGATCAAGGCCAAGGGCCAACACGTGGATCGTCGCGCCTGAACGAAGACGCATCGAATAGATTCATCCGAGACTTGGGAGATAGGCGCAATAGGGCTTCGCGTCACATGCGCCTAGGAGCGCACACGTAGCGGCGCTGCTACTTCACCAAAAAGCGACACCAAGTCCGCCGGCGCCACCAATTGGCGGTCCAATTCAAGGTGCTCGGTGATATGACTGAGGTGGGCTTTCATCAGCTGCTCGGCCTGCGCACCGTCTTTTACACGTAGCGCATCAACAATGGCCATGTGGTCATCGTCACGGCAATTGGTAAACCCCGGGTCACCGTACATGCCGATGATCAGCGAGCTGCGGGTCACCAGGTCTTTGACAATGCGCAGCATCACCGCGTTGTCGGCCACCTGGGCCAGAGCCACATGGAACTGGCCAGAAAGGCGGATCGCCTCGCGCCGGTTGCCCGCCATATGGGCTTGCGCCTCTTTTTGCAGCAAAGCTTGCAAGGTTTTGACATCGGCACGCTTGACCCGCTCGGCCGCCAGGCGGGCCAGCGAGGGTTCGATGGCCAAGCGGGCCTCGAAAATTTCCCGTGCCTGTTGCGCGCTTGGTTGCGCCACATAGGCGCCCCGGTTGGGCTGCAAGTCCACCACTTCGCGGCTAGCTAGGATCAAAAGGCAGCGACGTATGCGCATACGGCCTACGCCGAAAGCCGTACACAGGCTGGCCTCGGAGAGCTTGGCTCCGGGCGCCAGGCGCTGGTCAATAACCGCCTCGTAAATCCGCTCTACGATCTGGGCTTCCTGTGCGTCTTCGGGGCTCAACAATTGGGGCATAGCGCCTCTAAGCCTTTGTTTTTTAAGGGTTAATATTAAAATTTACCGAAATTAACGAATCGCCCGCGCCTCGAAAAATCGCACAAAAATAGCCCGACTTCAGGGTATTCATGAGCCATGCCGAGGCCGCGAAAACGGCGTTCGCGGGCATCTTACAGGCGCTTTGCATAGGCGACAAAAAATCTCAAAGTATGTTGACAAGATTGTTAACACGATACAAGATGCGCCCACCAACCTGATGGGACTTACAGACTGCCAGGTTTGGAAACTTCCTTCCCCTTTCCATTCCCTCCCAAGGAGTCCTGTTCATGAAAAAGCGTAATTTTCTTGCGGTCAGCCTGCTGTCCGCCACGATCGCAACGGCATTTAGCGGCGCTGCATTTGCCGCC
>CAMDHL010000133.1 GCA_945898105.1 Comamonas sp. lk
CTAACCTGCGCTGCCCCCGCAACGGTAAGTGGACAAATCCGCAAGGATTTCGCTCCCATCACAGCCACTGAGTGCCTTGAACAAGCGCTTGGGAAGGCGATGGGAGTTGCGCCACCAGCCCGGATACCGGCCAACAAGGTGGTGGTGCGTCCGCGCATCACCGTAACGCCCATGCGCTGTCGGGGAAGACGGCGAGGGTTTTGTTGATGGTCTCAATCTTTATGAAAAATGGTATTTGCCGTGCGCGCTTGGCCGCGCTTCCTATGGCCGCGGCTGCGGCTTTCTCTTGTGTTTCGAGTTTTGCGCAAAATACGGATAACGCTATTGCGCTGCAACAGGTGGTGGTGACTGCCAGTCGCTTTGCCCGGCCGGTGGCCGAAGTGCTTGCCGATGTCACCGTCATTGATCAACAACATATTGAAGAAAGCGGCGCCACCTCCCTTTTACAGATTTTGGAGCAGCAGCCCGGGCTGCAGGTGGGGGACGGCAAAGTTTACGTCCGCGGCGGAGAGGCACGGATGACGGGACTCTTCGTTGATGGCGTGCGTGTAGGTGGTCAAGATGGCAATCAGTTGGGAGGCGGGGTCAATTGGGAGCTCATCCCTTTAGGCGATATTGAACGCATTGAAATTGTCCGCGGGCCGGCCAGTGTGTTGTACGGAGCAGATGCGATGACCGGCGTTGTACAAATTTTTACCCGCAGGGGCTCAAACGGCGTTAGCCCGTCCGTCTCCCTTGGCGTTGGCAGTTACAAGGCGCAAAAAGTAGCATTCGGCGTTCGTGGGGGTGCCGCTGGGTTGGATTACGCCGTGCGTATCGCTTCGTCCCAAACCGACGGATTCAACACCTACAAAAGCGTGGTGCACACGCCTGATACGGAAGGCTCCAAGAACACCGATGCGAATCTGCGCCTAGGCTATGCGCTGACTGATGCGCATCGATTGGAAGTCGTAAGCAGCCAGAACCGATTGCAATACCGATCAGTTGATGTTTACGGCTCCAATAACTTTGAAGACACGACCACCAATGGGACCTTACAAACGGTTGCAGCGAGCTGGAGTGCGCGTTGGTCGGACCGTTTTAAAACTACCATGCGCGTTTCCCGCGCCTTAACCGCATACACCAGCAATACGGATCCGGCTTGGGACTATTCCACAGGTTTGGACGGCGTGAGTTTGGATGGACAATGGGTAGGGCTTGGTGGCTTGTGGAGCCCCTTCCTGGAGCAGAAGAAGGACACTTTCACTTCCGCCGAGAACGCTTACAACCCCGCAGTTGACGGAAGCAGAACAGTTCTCGCAACGGGTCTTGGATATGCGACACGCCTAGGCGCGAGCGAATTACAGATTAATGGACGCAGTGATAACGATAGCGTATACGGCGTCAATAGTACGGGCGCAGTTTCCTACGCTTACCTACTTGCGCCCAGTTGGCGAGCTGGCGTTTCTGCTGGCACGTCCTACCGCACACCGACGCTCGAACAATTGCTGGGCTTATACGGTAGTGCCTCACTGGCGCCTGAAAGTGGCCGAAGCACTGAGGCTAGTGTTTCGTATAGTGAGCGCGGTAGTGAGGCGAAGCTAGTTCTGTATAGGAACACTTACAGCGACTTGATTACTTCTTCCGAGAGTTCGAATGGTTGCGCGGCTGGAACCTTCTGCTGGTACAACGTCGGCACCGCCTCAGTTCAGGGTGTGACCTTGTCAGGCGCAAGCCGAATCGGCATACTCAGACTCCGGGGCTCCGTCGACATGCTTAATCCGCGGAATGAAACTACCGGTAAAGACCTGAGCTTACGGGCCAAGCAGCTTGTTGCAATTGGGGCGGAGTTACCATGGAGCAGCTGGGTGTTCGGCGCGGAAGTGCAAGACATCGGCCCTACGTTTGACAATGCTGCCAACTCTGCCGTTAACGCTGGCTATACCTTATTGAATCTGCGAGCGTATCGGGAATTTAGCAAGGACTGGTCACTGGTAGTTCGCTTAAATAACGCCACGGATCAGACTTACCAAAAGGTGGGCGGCTACTCCACAGCTGGTGCCAACTTCTTTGCAACATTGCAATGGGCGTCTAAGTAAGCATTCTCTCGGATACTCTTTCCATGTCTGACCACTCCCCGCAACGCATCGTCTGCCTGACCGAAGAAACCACCGAGTGGTTGTACTTGCTCGGGCAAGAGCGGCGCATTGTCGGGATTTCTGGCTACACCGTGCGTCCATCAAGGGCAAGACAGGAAAAACCTAAAGTGAGCGCGTTTTTGAGCGCCAAGATTGACAAAATTTTGGCGCTTGAGCCTGACTGCGTATTTGGTTTTTCAGATTTGCAGGCGGATATTGCATCGGCACTGATTCGCCAAGGCGTACAAGTCACGGTGTTTAACCAACGCAGCGTAGACGAAATCTTTTCCATGCTCTATCAGGTCGCGGCTATGGTGGGTGAGGCCGCGCAAGGCCTAGAACGTATTGCGGTTATGCAGCAGAGGCTGGGCCAAATGCAGTCCGAAGTGGCGACGCTTGAGGCCTTAGGCGCACGTCGTCCCCGCGTGTTTTTTGAAGAATGGGATACGCCCCACATCAGCGCGATTCGTTGGGTGTCCGAGCTCTTGGGTATTGCGGGGGGCGACGATATTTTTCCGGAACTGGCACGCGAGTCGCTAGGCAAGAACCGCATCATTGCTGACGGTGAGGAGATTGTGCGGCGCAATCCGGACATCATCATCGGCTCTTGGTGCGGTAAGAAGTTTCGGCCTGAGACCGTGGCCTTGCGCCCTGGCTGGGCGCAGGTCGCAGCGGTGCGAGACAGCGCTTTATTTGAAATCAAATCGCCGCTGATATTGCAACCTGGCCCCGCAGCCTTGACCGACGGCGTGGCTGCACTGCATCGCATTTGCCGCCAATGGATGCAGGCGTCTTTGGAACGCGCTGCGGCATGAAGACCTTGGTGCGTTGGCTAGCTCTGTTGGCGCTGCTATGGGCTGTCGGCGCACAGGCCGCCGCTAGCGCTACCGTGGTCGATGACCGAGGCACAGTGGTGTCTCTGATGCCTTTGCCTCAGCGCATCGTCAGCCTTTTGCCTTCACTTACTGAGTCGGTATGCGCCTTAGGCCAATGCGCCAAATTGGTGGGCGTAGACCGCTATTCCAATTACCCACCCAGCGTGCGTGGCCTAACACCTGTGGGTGGCGGCTTGGACCCGAGTATCGAAGCGATCGTGGCGCTCAAGCCCGACCTGGTGCTGGTGGCGACCTCCTCGCCTGGCATTGAACGGATGCGCGCATTGGGTCTGCGCGTGGTGGCTCTGGAGCCTAAAGACTACCCCAGCGCCGTGCGCGTGCTGCTTACCTTGGGCGACATTCTGGGCGTGGGTACTGCCAAGGCCGTGGTGCAGTCTATGGAGCTTGATATGCGCGCCGCCGTAGCGCAAGTGCCCGCCACCGCGCGCGGCAAGCGCGTGTACTTCGAAGTGAGCCCTGGCCCTTATGCCGCGAGCGCGTCCTCTTTTCTTGGTCAGACCTTGGAACGCTTGGGCCTGCAAAACATCGTGGCAGGCACCCTTGGCCCCTTTCCCAAGGTGAATCCAGAGTTGGTAGTACGCGCTCAGCCCGACGTTATTTTGATAGGTGACAGTAATGCAGATGCGATGCAGAGCCGCCCAGGTTGGGATCGCCTAACCGCTTTGCAGGCGCGCCGCGTATGCGCTTTTAATAAAGAGGAATCCGATATTTTGGTGCGCCCCGGCCCGCGTATGGCTCAGGGCGCAATGCTGGTGGCGCGTTGCTTGCAACCTTTTTACGGCGCTGCGCCAGCATCGACCACTAGCAAGGCAGGCGCCCCGTGAGCCAGTGGCTACGCCAACGCCCACTTGCACTTGCAGCGGGGCTTGTTCTGTTGTCCTTCTTCTTGATGGCACTAGGCGCCTGCGTGGGCAGTACAGGCCTTCAAAGCGTGCGCGAAGTTTGGAGTGACGCTGTGTCCCAACAAATCGTCTGGGACATTAGGCTGCCGCGCAGCGCTGGGGCCTGGGCTTGCGGTGCGTTGCTGGGGTTGGCCGGCGCAGTGGCACAAGGCCTTTTCCGCAACCCGTTGGCTGATCCTTATTTATTAGGTAGTGCGGCTGGTGCTTCTTTGGGCGTCTGCGTGGCCTTGGCGCTCTTGGGTGCTTCACCCGTTGCCGTACCCTGGCTGTTGCAACTGGGCACCACCGGCGCCGCGTTTGTGGGCGCGACGGCTGCGGTGCTTTTGACGCTAACGCTGGCGCGCGGCGTGCAGCAAACCTTGCGCCTGCTGCTAGCTGGCGTCGTGGTGGGCGTGGTGCTGGGGGCCGCGAGCTCCTTGGTCTTGTTGGCGCAGCCGCAGCTCATGCAGGCTATGCAGGGCTTTATGTTGGGTAGCACCGCGCTGGTGGATTGGAGCGCTTGTGTGTTGATGTTGGGTGGCTGGTGCTTTTGCATGGTGGTGGCTTGGACCCTTAGCCCGGTGCTTGATGGCCTGTCGCTAGGCGAGAACACGGCCCTCAGTCTGGGCCTGCCGGTGGCGCCTATTCGCATTGCGCTGGTGTTGGTATTGGCACTGGCTACCGGCACTGCTGTCGCGCATACGGGGTTGATTGCTTTTGTTGGCCTGGCGGCTCCACACCTGGTGCGCGCTTTGGTGCGCGCCGGTCATGCGCGCCTAGTGTTGCTATCGAGTTTGATGGGTGGCGCCTTGCTGATGGGCGCAGACCTGCTGGCGCGCAGCCTGCTGGCACCGCAAGAATTGCCAGTTGGCGTACTGACCGCGGTGCTGGGGGGCGGCTACTTGTTGTGGCTCATGCATCGACAAAACCCGGTAGTCGTAGGAGCTAAGCCATGACGCCGGCCTTGAACGCCCAGGGCATTGGCGCGCGTTTGGGTCGAACTCAAGTGTTGCAAGGCTTGGATTTGCAGATTGAAGCTGGGCGTTGGACCAGCATCGTTGGGCCTAACGGCGCTGGCAAGTCAACTTTGCTAAAAGTGTTGGCCGGGCTTCTTGCGCATTCGGGCGTGGTGCATTTGCAGGGCCAACCGATGGCGGCGTGGCCAGCGCGTCAGCGCGCGCAGCAACTCGCCTGGCTGGGCCAAAGTGAAGGCGCAGGTGACGACTTAACGGTGTGGGACGTGGCGCTACTGGGCCGCCTGCCACACCAAGCGTGGCTGAGCAAACCTAGCGCCCAAGACTACGCCGAGGTAGAGCGTGCCTTGCGCCAGACGCAAGCCTGGGACTGGCGTGAGCGCACGCTTGGTGAGCTATCCGGTGGCGAGCGTCAGCGCGTGTTGTTGGCGCGAGCGCTTAGCGTGAAAGCGGCGGTGCTCCTGATGGATGAGCCCCTGGTCAATCTGGACCCGCCGCACCAGGCAGATTGGCTGCAGATTGTGCGCACATTGGTTGCTGAGGGCACCACGGTGGTGAGCGTTCTGCACGAAATCACTATGGCCCTGCACGCCGATACGGTGGTGGTGATGGCGGGGGGTCGCATCTGCCACCAAGGCCCTAGCGCCTCGCCTGCCTGCCACCGCGCTCTAGAACAGGTGTTTGATAAGCGCATTGCGATTCACGCTGTATCGGGCCAATGGGTGTCCCTGGCTTGCACGCCCTAAAACTAGCCGCGCAAACTTTGTTGCTACATTCAAACCGAAGCGCTTTATGACCATGACTCCCATGCTCCCCCAACTTACCAGTCTGCACGATCCGGCCTTGCATCACGCCTTGCAGCAGAAAATCGACCAAAAGACTAAGCCACTTGGAGCGCTGGGCCGCATTGAAATACTGGCCTTGCAAATCGGCAAAATACTCGGCACCGACCAACCTGTGCTGGAACATCCGCAAATGGTGGTGTTCGCCGCCGACCACGGGCTCACAGCGCAAGGCATTTCGGCCTTTCCTTCGGATGTCAGTTGGCAGATGGTGGAAAACTTTCTGGCCGGTGGCGCAGCCGTCAGCGTGCTGGCGCGGCAGCACGGTTTGGCTTTGACGGTGGTCGATTGCGGCGTGAACCGCGACTTTCTGGCAGGCCTGCCTGTGGGCATGCAGCGTCCGTGTTTGGCCGTGCGTAAAGTGACGGGCGCTGAATTTGGCACAGCCGACTCCTCACAAGGGGTGGCGATGACACCATCGCAATGCGAACAAGCCATGCGCAACGGCGCGGAGCTAGTGCGCGACTTGCCCGGCAATGTCGTGTTGTTGGGCGAAATGGGCATAGGCAATACCTCGGCGGCGTCTTTGTTGCTGGCGCGTCTGGCGGGCTTAGATATCGAGCTGTGTACCGGCGCGGGCACGGGTCGGGATGCTCCGGCGGTGGCGCGCAAAGGCGACGTCTTGCGCAAGGTGCTGGCGCTGCATGCGGATGCGACGCAGCCTTTGGATGCGCTGGCCGCTTTCGGTGGGTTGGAAATAGCTTCCATG